>JACQQS010000064.1 GCA_016206925.1 Candidatus Omnitrophota bacterium | reverse complement strand
GCCGCAGACTGATCAGTAAACCATAGAACTTCCCCATCCTGAGGATTAACTTTCTGGACGGGAAGGCTATTATTTCCCGCTCCTTCCAGCACCGCCTTCAAGATCTCGGCCTTTTCACGACCGCTGATCAAGAGGAAAATAAATTCTGCCTGGTTGATGAGCGGAAGAGTCACGGTAACTCTTGATGGCTCAATTTTTTCCCCTACAACCGGAACCGCCAGCCGATTGGTCAGCAAGAGTTCGGGACTTCCCGGAAAAAGTGAGGCGACGTGACCATCATTTCCCAATCCGAGAAGGATTAAGTCAAAATGCGGCCATTCACCATTTTTGAGATTAAAGGAAGAAACGAGTTCCTTTTCATAAAACGCCGCCGAGATTTCAGGATTCTCATGATCCGTTCGAATGGGGTGGATGTTTCCCGGCGGGATATCCACCCTTGTCAACAAAGCTTCAGCGACCATTCGGTAATTACTTTTTACATCTTCAGGCGAAACCCATCTTTCATCCCCCCAAAAGAAATGAATCTTTTCCCATTGAAATCGGTTCCGGTAATCCGGGCTTGCCATGAGAGCATAAATTCCTTTGGGCGTTGAACCGCCCGAAAGAGCGATCGCAAAACGCCCGCGCAAAGCAATGATTTTCTCAGATAGCGCAAGGATATTTCGTACTACGTCCTGGCAAAGTTCCTCATAATTTTTCGCGAGGCGCAATCGTAATTTTGATGTTTCTTTACTCATAAAATTTCCCACTTCCGCCCATCCTTTTCGATCAATTGATGCGCTTCCGGAGGTCCCCAGGAACCGGCTTCGTAATTGGGAAACTTCGCGGGCTGCGATTTTTCCCATTCCTTGAGGATCGATGTTACAAATTCCCAGGAAAGATCAATCATGTCCTGACGCACAAAAAGGGTTGGATCGCCCTGCATGGCATCCAACAAAAGCCTTTCGTAGGCATCCATGGACGGTTCATGAAATACATCCTTGTAATTGAATTCCAGACCAAGCGTTGCCATACAAAACTTTGGCCCGGGGTGCTTGGCTTCAAAACATAGAGAAATGCCCTCATCGGGCTGAATCCTAAAAGTAAGAACATTGGGTGAAAACTGGTCGGAATGCAAAAAAGGAAACATCGAATGCGGAACTTGCTTAAACTGAACCGCAATTTCAGTAGCCTGATGTCCAAGTCTTTTTCCGGATCGCAAATAAAAAGGAACTCCTTCCCATCGCCAGTTATCAATGAAAAGTTTCATAGCAACAAAAGTTTCCGTCTGTGATTTTGGATCGACACCTTCTTCTTGGCGATAAGCGGGCACTTCTCTGCCATTCCATTTTCCCCTCCCGTGCTGCCCCCGTACAACAAAATCATGGATTTTCCCGGCAGGGATCGGGCGAATGGATTTCGCCACTTTTACTTTCTCCTCGCGGTAATGATGTTCGTCAAAAAGAAGAGGCGGTTCCATAGCGATGAGCGCCAAAAGCTGAAACATATGGTTCTGAAACATATCCCGCAAATTACCGGATTTCTCGTAATAGCCCGCGCGGTGCTCCACGCCCAAAGTTTCAGCCGCTGTAATTTGAATGTGATCGATGTGGGCCCGGTTCCACAGCGGTTCGAAAATAGAATTGGCAAAGCGAAACATCATTATATTTTGAACTGTTTCTTTACCCAAATAATGATCGATTCTGTAAATTTGCTTTTCGTTCAGCGCTTCATGAAGCGACCTGTTGAGCTGGACCGCTGAATCAAAGTCATGCCCGAAAGGTTTTTCGATAATTACATCCGTTTCCTTGGTCCTTTTGATAATCTCGGCATGTTTTAGCCCCGAGATCACGTCCTGATAAACATCAGGAGGCGTCGCAATGTGAAAAAGAAGCTTTCCCTTGGTCCCATGCTTCTCTCCAAACTCTTTTAAAATTCCGTCCAGCGTCCGGAAAGCCCCCGGATCGTTGTATTGGCCGCTTCGATAATAGATGTGATTGAGAAATTCTTTTTGAACCGGGCTGTCTGTTTCGCCTTTTGTCTTTAATTTGGCTAGGATTTCTTCGCGGAAGGTTGTATCCGTCAACGGGCTGCGTGCAAATCCCAGGATAAAAAAATCTTTGGGCAAAAGTTTGGCTTTGAACAAATGATAAAGACCCGGCAGCAGTTTACGATGAGTCAGGTCTCCTGAAGCGCCGAAAATGACAATGCCGCAGGGATCAGGAACCTTTTCCATGCAAAACTGGTCATGCGTGACCACTTTTAAGGGGGCCGAACTTCCTTTCTTGGCCGCTTTAGAATCGGTGATATCTGTGCTTAGTGACTGCATGTTTTTAGCCTCTCTTGTTTTTGATCAAGCAAAGCGAAGCGGGCAGCACCCAAAAGCGCCGCTCGGTCATTGAGAATCACTTTTGCGGGAATCTCTTCCAGAATTTTTTGCATTCTTCCTTTCTCAAGAAAAGCAGACATAAAAACCTTCCCTTTAAGCCTCTCGAGAATCTTGGGAGCAATTCCTCCCCCTAGATAAACACCGCCTGTGGCCATGACTTTAAGAGCCCAATTCCCCGCTTCGGAGCCGTAAAGACTCGCAAACAAATCGAGCGTTTCTGAACAAATTTTGCATTGTTCAGAAAGTCCCGTTTGAGTGATTACCACAGCCGGATCGCCCGCGTGCATAGCGTCTTCATGCTCACGGGACAGTTTAGCCTGTTTGTATTCCATGAGAAACTGATGAATGTTCACAAGCCCAGGACCGGAGAGAACCCGCTCCCAGCTCACATGACCGAAACGTTTTGTGAGATATTCCAAAAGTGCAATCTCGATTTCATTTGACGGCGAAAAATCCGTATGCCCACCCTCGGAAGCAAAAGGATGGTGTTGCTCTCCGTCCCAATAAAGACCCGCTACACCAAGTCCTGTGCCAGCAGAGATGACGGCTGCGT
>JACQQS010000069.1 GCA_016206925.1 Candidatus Omnitrophota bacterium | reverse complement strand
CTTTCTTTCGGTTACCTTTTATTATGAGTCAACGATTACTTTTTCAGGCTCGCAGGGTTACATTTAATGTGAGTCAATGCGCTGAGCCCGGCCCATCTTTGTCTTTGTGAAAATCCCTGTTATACTAACTGCCCAATGAAACGGTTTCGCCATTACATCGAATATCTCATACTGCGGCTCTTCATTGCTCCGGTGAATGCTCTCCCGCTTCGCTGGGCGTATCGGCTGGGCGATGCCATCGGTGACATTATGTACGCGCGGGCCCATGCCCGCCGTTTTGTTGCCGAAAAGAATATTCGCGCAGCCTTTCCGGAGAAATCTGAGTCTGAAGTTGCGCAGATCGCACGCGCTTGCTTTCGAAACGCGGCCACACTTTCCATTGAAGCGGCCCGATTGCATAAGCTGGCCCCGCGCATCGAAAAATGGATTGATATCGAAGGCGAGGACGTGGTCTGGCGCGGTTTAGAAGAAAAGCGGGGCGTGATTATTCTCACCTCTCACCTCGGCAACTGGGAAATTATGGCCAACCGCGCGGCCGCGGCCGGATATCCGATTCATGCCCTTGCCCGGCCCTTGAAAAATGCGTATATTTACGATCGCGTGAAGCGCGTACGCGGGAGCCGCGGCTTAAAGAGCATTGATAAATCCGGGGCTGTACGGTCGACCATTAAACTTCTCAGGAAAAATCAAGTGGTGGCTATGCTTGTGGACCAGCGTGAAACTCAAGGAGGCATCGAAATCGATTTCTTTAATCGCAAAGCGCTTACCGGTACGTTTGCCGCGTTTTTGGCCATAAATTACAAACCGGAACTGGTATTTGCGCATTTCCTGCGCTCGCGCGAAGACCGGGCCAAGTGGCGCATGCGTTTCACGCCTCTTGACATTGGGCCGCTAAGCGGGGATTACGACCGGGACGTGCGCCGGATTACCCAAACCATCATGAGCACATTTGAGAGCTGGATTCGGGATTATCCCGAAGGCTGGTACTGGATGCACGAGCGCTGGCGTTTAGAAGGAGCACCCAAGACCCGTGATCTCGAGGATTCTCCGCACGCGTCATAGCCAGCACCTGCTTTTGCAATCGTGCAAAAGTAAGTGCAGTCTTTGCTTCTGGCAGTCCTGCAAGCAAAATAGGCTCAGGTAATTTTAAGCGAAACTTCTACATTGCGCTTACGTTAAAGCCGCCCCTAAAAGAGCAACCGTTCCTGTATCTGTATTTTATTTTATCTAATGGAATGAAAAAGTAGGATATCCCTGTTTTTTGCTATTTTTATGTTTTTTGCTATGTTTTGCATTTTGCATTTTTTTTGCAAAGTAGTCGGTCACGTGCTAAACTTCGTCAACCGTGAAATAATCATATATCCCGCATCTCATAAGCCTTCCTCAAGGGATTAACCACTCTTTGGGGAATTTTGTATCAAGCGCTACATATAATCTTAAGCAAAGCCTTGATTTACATACAGACGCGACAATATGGGGTGCAGCAGAAGATTTTCAGGAGTATATGCATGGCGTACGGTCAACCTTATATTAGATTAAAAACGATTATCCTTATCTTTCTCGGGGTTTTTCTTTCGAGCACTTTCCATTTATTGGAGATGGCATCGGCTGCGGTATCACGTCCTCAGGCCGTGGAAGAGCAGCACGATACGATAGAGACGGCCATGCGTCATGGAGTTTCTGCTATCGTTAGACCACACCAAGACAAAACGCAGCGCTCCCGTTTTTCAAGCACCGAAATCATCGTCAAATTTAAGTCCGAGGGCCGCGGGCATCTCAGACAATGTGCCCACTGTTTATTGGCGCAGAAGCAGCCTTTTCAAGAAGCGCTTTCCGATCACTCCGATTCCGTCGACCGTTTAAATGAACAGATCGGCGTGCGCAGCGGCCGGCCATTATTTATGGAAAGACACAGCGAAACAACCGCGGAAGCCAAACGCAAATCCAATTCGCAAATAGCGCTAGCAAAGAACCGCTTCCCTTTAAGAACGGAACGAATACAAACAACTATGCCTCCTCCGCCCGCGCTCTACAACATTTATGCTTTGGAAGTACCGGAAGGTACTGACATTGCCCACGCATGCAAGTTGTTCGAAGAAGACCCTCACGTTGAGTATGCTCAGCCAAGTTATAAAATCGAGGCGCAGTGGGTACCTGACGATCCTTATTATCATTCGGCTGGTTCATGGGGGCAAGCGTACGATGATCTTTGGGCGCTCAAGGTGGATAAACTGAATCTGGCGGCGGCCTGGGAAGTAGCCAAAGGGGAGGGGGTGGTGGTCGCTGTTGTGGATACCGGGGTCGATTACACACACGCCGATATTACGGACAATATTTGGAAAAACATGGACGACCCCATCGGTGACGCCGACGGAGACGGCGATCCGGACGACGACCATAACGGATATTCCGACGATGTGATGGGATGGGACTTTGTTACCTGCGATAGTGTAGGGTTTGAAGTCGGCTCTTGCTTAGACTCTAAGCCGGCCGACAACGATCCTATCGATGACAATGGTCACGGTACCCATGTGGCTGGTATCGTAGCTGCCGTGGGCAACAACGGACAGGGCATTGTTGGCGTGGCGCCCGAAGCGCAAATCATGGCGATCAAAGGGCTCAATATTCAGAGTATTGGAACCGACATCTGGCTTGCCCAAGGTATGGTCTACGCTGCGATGAATGGAGCCGACATTTTGAATAATAGTTGGGCCTGTCCTTGCATAACCAATCCTCTTCTTGAAGATGCCGTGCGGACTGTTTACAGTCTCGGCGTGGTAACGATTTTTTCGGCGGGAAACGGAGCGATCGACGTGAGTGAGCATAGCCCGCAGAATATGACCAATCCCAAACCGATCGTGGTTTCGGCCACAGATCATCTTGATTTCCCTACGGGTTTTACCAATTACGGAAGCCTTGTTGATATCGCAGCGCCGGGCGGGGGCCGGAACGACAATTCGGGTATATTTTATCCGCGTTGGAATATTTTATCGCTTCGAGCCGATGACTGCTCCCAAACGCTCTGCTTGCCTGAGTTAGAAGTCGGCGGCGGGTATTTACGTATGGCGGGTACGTCGGTGGCCGCACCGCACGCAGCGGGTGTGGCCGCACTTTTGCTTACGCTGCGACCCGAATGGGGTCATGATGATATACGCCATGCCCTGCGCGCCTCGGCAAACGATTCACTTATCGACGGCTTCCATGTTTTAATGGGTTCCGGACGGCTGGACGCAGCCGAAGCGGTGAAAGTAAACAACATTCCTCAGATCAAAATAATCAGCCCCGTACGCAACCGTACTTTTAATCCGAGATCCGGTTCGGTGACCATCTATGGTCAGGCTGCCGGCGAGACATTCGAGCATTACCGCCTTTCTTACGGTGTAGGATTTGGTCCGGTCGAATGGCGACCGATTGGAGACCCGGTTTGGACACCTGTCGAGCAGCGGGGGGCGCTGGGCGCTTGGGCCGTGAGCAAGTTACCGGTTGCGCCGTATCTCTTGCGTCTAGAAGTCATGACCATCGACGGTCATGTTTTCGATGATGTTGTGCAGGTGGGAGTCGAAGTGCCGCCGCGTCGAATTACGGCGGAGCTTGCCGAACAATGGTCAGTCGCTATCTCGGGTCCGCGTATTGTCTGGGAAGATTTTCGAAACGGAGATAGCGATATCTATATGTTTGACTTAGAGACACAGGAAACGCGCCCGATAGCGTCCGCTGTGGGAGATCAATCCAACCCGGCTATTTCGGGGGATAAGATCGTGTGGGAAGATAAGGTTGTGTGGGACGATTTAGGGAGCGGCAGTTCTCAAATCTATTGCTACGATCTAGAGAATGGAGAAGAGCGGCAAATCACGAGTGGGGCCGGAATCAAAACACGACCTCAAATATCCGGGCATCGAATTATTTGGCAGGATTTGCGCAACGGAAATGGGGACATTTATCTTTACGATTTGGAGCGGGGCGAAGAAACGAGGATTACAACAGACCCGAGCTATCAGTTTTTACCATCCATTTCCGGTAACTATATCGTATGGACCGACGGTCGGACCGGAAACGATGACATTTTTCTTTATGATTTGACAACGGGGAAGGAGCGTCAGATCACCGACAATCCATCCACGCAGTGGTTCCCAGCCATCTCTGGAGATTGGATCGTATGGCTCGATTATCGCGATGGCGATCAGGATCTTCATTACTACCATGTTGTGACCGGGGAGGAGGGATCTATTGAGAGCCGTCCCCACCTTTCGTTTCCTTCCGTTTCGCAAAATTATGTCGTCTGGGGCGATTTCGAAAACGGCGATGCCGATATTTATGTTTTTGACTTGGTGACAAAGCGCAAACAAGCGATTACGGGACATCCATCCTATCAGTCGCTTCCTGCCATCTCTGGGCGTAACGTGGTCTGGGAGGATTTTCGAAACAACAACCATGATATTTACTTGGGAGTTGTTCCTCGAACAGCGACGAGAACAAGAATTGAGCAATTTCTAACCGAAAAATCCTCACCGGTACGTTTGCTGCGTTTTTAGCCATTAATTATAAACATGCGCCGGATTACCCAAACCATCATGAGCACATTTGAGAGCTGGATTCGGGATTATCCCGAAGGCTGGTACTGGATGCACGAGCGCTGGCGTTTGGAAGGAGCGCCCAAGAGCCGTGAGACAAAAATAGAATCAAACCCGGTTTCTCGCCTAACCGCCTGATACTCCTGGTTGATTGATCTGATCCCCGACCCGTCAATTGATTTAGATCAACTCCCATCCCGGTATATTCGCCGTTAAACTTATCATTTAAAAGGATAGTCTTATGTCAATTGCCGGACACAATGCGGTTGAGACAAACCCCCCCGTACACCCATCAGGGAGAAATGCCAGGGTTCTGCTTACCAGCGTCTTCGGTCCCTACGCGCAGGACGATGAATTCGGCAGCCGCAGGATCAATCCGATGGAACTTTATCATAACCAAGTGACACGCACGCAGGGGCCGTTTTCACTTAGAATGTTTCACCGTTCCTGGGGCATCATGCTGATTCAATGCAATATCAGCGCGCCATGCGCTTTGCTGGATTTTCCGACGTTAGATCGATTTGTCGAAGAAATTCGTAGTAATCAGTACGATGTCGTGGGTATCACTTCGATTTTGCCGAATCTTGGCAAAGTGCGCGAGATGTGCCGCCTGATTCGAAAATACCTCCCGCAGGCGAAAATTGTCGTGGGCGGACACATTTCCAATGCCCCGGATATCAGCGAGCGCATTGACGCGGATTACATTGCCAGAGGAGACGGCGTAGAGTGGTTTCGCCGCTTTTTGGGCGAAGACGTCTCTCAGCCCATCCGCCATCCACTCATTCCTTCCGGTATTAATACTCGGACCATGGGTCTTAACGTCCGGAGGAAGAAAGGCGAGGTGGCTGCAACGCTCATTCCGTCGGTGGGCTGTCCCATGGGCTGTAATTTTTGCGCAACTTCTGCCATGTTCGGAGGGAAAGGCAAATTCATCAACTTCTATGAAACCGGCGATGAATTATTTCACGTCATGTGCGGTCTTGAGAAGGAAATGGAAATCCGATCTTTTTTCGTCATGGATGAAAATTTTTTGCTGCACAAAAAGCGCGCCTTGCGTGTTTTGGAATTGATGGAGGAGTACGGCAAGTCCTGGTCGCTTTATGTGTTCAGTTCGGCGCGCGTGCTTCTTTCATACGATATCGAACAACTCGTGGGGCTCGGCATTTCCTGGGCCTGGATGGGCCTGGAAGGAAAGCAAAGTCAGTACGTCAAACTTTCGGACGTGAATACATTTGACCTGGTGAAACATTTCCATGCGCACGGAATTCGTCTCCTGGGCTCCAGCATCATCGGGCTTGAGGAGCACACGCCCGAAAATATCCATGAAGCGATCGAATATGCCGTTTCGCACGACACCGATTTTCATCAGTTCATGCTTTACACGCCTATTCCGGGCACGCCCCTTTACGCCGACCTTAAGGCCAAACAAAATCTGCTGCCGCCGGAAGAGTTTGATGAAGCCGATATTCATGGGCAATACATTTTTAATTACAGGCATCCGCATTTCCAAAAAGGGCAAGAAACGGAGTTTCTCATCCATGCGTTTGAGCGGGATTTTGAAGTAAACGGCCCAAGCGTTCTCAGAATTGCCCGAACGACGCTTGAGGGATGGAAAAGGTACAAGCATCACCCGAGCAAACGCATCCGCGACCGGTTTGCCTACGAAGCGCACGAGCTTTACCTAAAATATGCGGGTTCGCTTTGGGCGGCGAAGCGGTGGTTCAATAAGAACTTGAAATTGGTCGAAAGGATCTCGACCGTTTTAGAAGACGTCAAGAGGGAATTTGGATTAAAGGCGCGCTTGATGACGCCGATTGTCGGGCGTGTGATTTTGCACAAGATTCGCAAGGAGGACGAATTTCTTAAGAGCGGCGGGACTTATGAGCCGCCCGTTTTTTATGAACTGAATCAGCAAATGATTGCGCTTAAGCAGAAAGTGCGGGCAGGTTTTCAGCCGGTTAAATGGATCAGTCCGCTCCTCAATCGGGTTTAAGTTTAATAAATTCAGTTGACACAACGATTTGCTTTGTCTAGACTTGGCGCAAAAACGACCCGAAGCCGTTTATGCAGCAATCAGACAAAGATCTATCTAAACGATAAAGTTAAGCTCCTTCTTGAGACATAGTCCGCGGTTAACTCTCCTATGCATCCTCGCGTTGGTTCTGACTTTTTGCCGTTCTTCGTTTAGCGGGCCTTTGTGTTGCAAAGTGAAGTAATAGAATCTAAGGAGAAAAGAATGCAAAACAAGCTTTATGTGGGTAATTTGAGTTACGATACGACGGACGACAATCTGAAGGAACTGTTCGGACAACACGGAACGGTTCAATCAGCCACGGTCATCAAGGACAATTACACCGGCCGGTCAAAAGGTTTCGGATTTGTCGAAATGGCAAGTCAGGCTGAGGCCGAGGGCGCATTATCTAAAGACGGCAGCGATTTCATGGGAAGGAATATCAAAGTTTCCATCGCGCGTCCCCAGGAGAGAAGCGATCGCGGTTCCAGAGGCGGAGGCGGCGGCCGGAAGTTTGGCGGCGGAGGCGGCGGTTTTAGCAAGAGGCGTTCTTATTAATCGGACTTATTTTTTGAGTAAAGAACAACTACCTTACTCCGCCAGTTCACCATTGATCTTTATGCGCATGTGCCTGCGTCCCCACTGTAGGGCCAACTTATGGCCCCCGAGGGATTCGGGAATATAAATGTCGATGTCCCGGCCTTTTATTTTTCCGCCCCGGTCTTCCACGCGGTAATTAAATCTTCCTCTCAATAAAAAAAAGATGTCGAATAGATCCAGCGGGGAATGCGGCACGAGTTCCACCTTGGCGCCGAAAGGGACGGAAGGGTCGGCGGCCACGGCTCCCCAGTAAAGTTTTTTCCCGCTCGCAAATTTTCCGTCGCGGTATGCTGGGACATTAATACAGATTGGGCAATTGCAGTAGGCAGTGACGGTATACACATGTCGTCCCCAGAAAAATTGGTATGCAGCCCAAGCAGTAAAAAGGAACAGGGCAATCCGGGTGATTTTGCGCTTGAGACGATTCAGGAAACGCATAGCCTAGATTTTTCTACCGGCGAGATGGCCGCCGTCGACTACGATGGTTTGCCCCGTGACAAACGAAGCGGCATCGGAAGAGAGCCAGATTACGGATTCGGCTACTTCTTCCGGCGTTCCGAACCGGCGCATGGGCTCGAGCTGTTTAATGGCCGTGTAAAGTGCGGCTTTCCTTACTTTCTTAAACCAGCGCTTGAATTTTTTTGCCGACTCGGCAGAAGAATCTGCCGGTTGTGCGGTCTCGTTTTGGAGAAGAGATGTTTCAATGTAGCCCGGACAAACGGCATTAATACGAATTCCTTTTTGGGCATACTCAAGAGCGGCTGTTTTCGTTAACGCCGTGACAGCGTGTTTGCTTGCCACGTAGGCGCCGAGCCGGCCATATCCGGACAGTCCCAGAACCGACGCCATATTCACAATAACGCCGCCGCCGGATTTCAACATTTCCTGGATCTCAAATTTCATGCAGAGCCAGACACCCTTAAGATTAGTTTCGATAATTCGATCCCAGATTTCCTCATTTAAATCGGTGATACGCGCCCATTTGCCGCGTACACCTGCGTTGTTAAAAGCTATGTCAAGCTTTCCGAATTCATCCACGGTGCGGGACGCAAGCATCTTTACATCTCCGGATTTAGCTACATCCGTTTTGACAAATAGTGCCTTGCCCCCTAAAGACTCGATTTCGCGCACCACGTTTTGGTTATCAACGAGATCGGCGATGACCACGCGCGCGCCTTCACGAGCGTAGGCGAGGGCCGAAGCGCGGCCAATTCCGTTTGCGCCGCCGGTGACGATGATTACTTTATCTTTGAACAGCCCGGGCATGATGGTTAGTTAAGTCGGGATGCGTATTGGGGCCTGACCGGCGTCTTTGGAAGATCATTCGGATTCCGCGGCGGGGTTTCAGCGAAATGAGCGGCTCGAGATCAACACGGTTTTCCTCGGCGTGCCGGAATTGCCATTTCTGTGCGGTTGTCGCGAGCACCAGTATACCTTCGGTCCACGCGAGGTTTTCGCCGAAACAGCGGCGGTGGCCTCCGCCGAAAGGAAAATAGGCGAACTTGGGACGTTTGGCTTCCTCCTCCGCCGTGAAACGCTCCGGGATAAATCGCTCCGGATCCGGAAAGAACCGCTCATCGTGATGAACTAAATACGGGGAAAGCAGTATCATTGATTTTTGGGGGATGACATAGCCGCCCAGTTCGAATCCCTCATCTTCCGGCCGGCGGCCAAGCGTCCAAACCGGCGGATAGATGCGCATGGATTCGGCAAACACCATGCGCGTGTACGGCAGGTTCGGGATGTCTTCCTCGGCGGGCGGTTTTCCAGCCAGTACGCGGTCAACTTCATTCTGCAATTTCTTCTCTACTTCAGGATGTTCCGACAGCAGCCGCCAAGTCCAAGCCAGCGCATTGGCGGTTGTTTCGTGACCGGCAAGAAACATAGTCAAAATTTCATCACGAATCTGCTTATCGTGCAAATCTTCGATCTCCGGATTTGTTTGCTGAAGTTTAATCAGGAGCGAAAGAAGATCCTGTCCCTCGAAATTTCCTTCCGCACGGCGTTTCTGAATCAACCCGTAGATCAAATCGTCGAGGTACTTACGCGCACGAGCGGGGCCGGTAAATTTTCCGATCCAGGGAATCCATTCGATGCGCATGTTGATATGCGACGCGGGATTCTGATGGCTGTACGAGTGGACAAGATGCATAGCCTTGCCAATATTTTTCACCCGGTCTTTTTCACGGCATTCCGTACCGAATAGAATTTGTACGATAACGCCCAATGTCAAGTGCGTCATCTCTTCGGCCATATCGCGCGTTTCTCCGTCTTTCCACTTGGCCATGGCTCTTTCCGTTTCTTCGACGATCAGGGCAGCTTTGCTCGCTACCATGTGTTTTTGGAATATGGGCTGCATGAGACGGCGCATGGTCCGATGAAGTTCGCCTTGGCTTGTGATCAAACCCCGGCCCAATGCGTGTCGGAGGGGGCGCGGGCGTGAGGTTCTGATTTTGTAACCGGCGAGCAGGACTTTCTCAATAAGATCGGGGTGGCTTACGTAAAAATGATGCCGGTTTCCGGCTTGAACATGAATCAGATCGCCGTATTCCCGCACAAGCCTTTTGGCCAGCCGCAGAAAATTAAAACCTTCGGCAGCATAGAGCCAGCCATATTTCACAAAGCCCGGGCCGCGCGGATATTTCTTGTTTCGGGGGTTCAGGAGAGCTCCTTGTATTCATTGACATGAACTGCCGGCAAACCGCAGAATCATATCAAAATGGGCCGGTTGTGTCTACACAGGGTCAGCGTTTCATTGCAGGAATCGGACAAGAATCGGCAAGAATTGGGTTGAACGAATCTTCGGATGGACATAATCTATTCCGGCCATGAAATGCGATATTCGAGAGATGAAGAAGGACGAATGGAAGAAGGTCCTCCGCTTCATTCGATTGCACGATACCCAGGATGCACGTTACGCCAAGCGGTATTACCGCGAATATTTCCGCCGATGGGGACGCGGCTGGGACAAGGTCATTATTGCTCAAACCAGCAGGAAAATCGCCGGCGTTTCCGGGTATTTTTATGATAATGTCGAAGCGCAAGGCGTCTATTGGCTTGGCTTCACCTATATTCACCCTTCCTATCACGGCCGCGGTATTGGGCAGCAGCTGCTCACCTACATTCAGAAAGATCTAAAGAGGCGGAATGCCCGCAAACTTTTCCTGGCGACTTCCAGTAATGCCATTTACAGCGGAGCCGTCTCCTTTTACACAAATCACGGATTTCGCTGGGAAGGCACGTTAAAAGATCTTTACGGCGTCGGCGAAGATCAAATCATCATGGGAAAAGACCTCTCGAAGAAGAAGAGGCGAAAATCATCGAGATTAAAAAGGAGAAGAAAGAGGAAACGGACTCGCCGCCGCGCCGGAAGAAGAAAGTCAAGATCAAGGCGTCGAGTGCCGAGAAGGTTCCACCGACTTCGCCGCCCGCGGAGAACGAAAAGGCGTCGATCCAGACGCTTTCGAAGGCAATTTAGACGGCACAAGAAACGCCGCCGTTCTCGGAGAGGCCGGAGAAAGCGTTAGATCATTGCGAGCGAGCAACATTTCAACATTCCAAAGCTTTCAAACCTCGGCCTCTCGCGCACTCACATGATCCCGAACCTTAGAACCCGGAGCATGTCGGTGCTTCATACGAATGATCAGAAGTACACGGTCATCGTCGAATCCGATGTTCCGCTTACGCCTGAAGAAATAGAGACCATCAAAAGTGATTACGCTTCTTTAGCTTCAAGAAAAACAGGTCATGAGGGCTTCGTCGAACGTTTAGCAGAGCTTCAGAGTAAATTACCCAAGACGCTGGAAGACCGGGTAGAGATTCTGGAACTTAAAGCAAAGACATAATGGACTTCACGCAGTTTCTTACCGCAGAGAACGCCAGCATTGCAGCCATTGTCATGATCGTCGCCCTCTTCCTTAAATTCATGGGCAAGTATTCCGAGAAGATTGATTCGATCGCCAGGGAATGTCACCAACAATCCATGCAAAGCCAGAAGCTCTATCAGGAGCAGATGAAGGAGATTGCTGATAACTGCTAATCCCGTGCATTAACCTTCCGCCCAGCCTTCCTGTTTCGCGATCGTCTCTTCCACAGTATGACCGCCCAAACGCTCATCGCGCAAGCGGCCTAATTCTCCGCAGATCAGCTAAATGGATTGATTTTTCTTCATCTCGTGCTATTATGATTTCCACCATTTGGAAAAAGTCCCGAGTTCGAAGGAATAAATCCCGGACTTAAAAAAAGAAAAACCTTCGCGAGGCGCTCCACGTCTCGCGAAGGTTTTTTTGTTTTTAGACGTAAGTAAAAGATGAATTTTAAAAGTCGAGTAAGAAGCAATTACGGGTGAAGGGAGTTGTTTAATGAAAAAAAAGAAAACTAATCTTGTACCCAGCAATAGTTTTACCGAATTTCTTTTGTACAGCACGCCTAACGGCAAGGTGAGAGTAGAAATATTTTTGCGTGACGAAAATATCTGGCTAACTCAGGTAAAAATTGCCAGCCTTTTTGACGTGGAAAGAAGCGTCGTGACCAAACACCTCCAAAATATTTATCAGGAAGGAGAGCTTGAGAAGGATTCAACTTGTGCAAAAATTGCACAGGTTCAAATTGAGGGAGCGCGACAGGTGGCAAGGAGCGTTGAGTTCTATAATCTGGATGCCATTCTTTCTGTCGGTTACCGGGTTAGTTCAAGACAGGCAACACTATTCCGTATCTGGGCGACCGAGCGCTTAAAGGAATACATCATCAAAGGTTTTACGATGGATGATGAGCGTTTGAAAAATCCCAACAATATTTTCGGCAAGGACTATTTTGAAGAACAATTGGCGCGAATCCGTGATATCCGTTCCAGCGAACGCCGTTTTTATCAGAAAATTACAGATATTTATTCACAATGCAGTGCTGATTATGACAAGAATAGCGAGGAAACGAAGCTGTTCTTTGCAACTGTTCAGAACAAATTACGTTGGGCGATCAGCAGACAGACGGCGGCGGAAATTATTCGATCTCGTGCCGACAGCAATAAACAGAATATGGGACTTACATCGTGGAAGAATTCTCCAAAAGGACGTTTCGTAAATTAGATGTTTCAATCGCAAAAAACTATCTGGATGAAAAGGAATTGAACAGTCTCAATTTGATTGTTTCCATGTATTTGGATTACGCGGAATTGCAGGCCAAAAACCGAGTTATTTTGTATATGAAAGACTGGATTAAAAAACTAGACGCTTTTCTTCAGTTTAACGGACAAGAAATTCTCGATAATCCGGGAAAAGTAGGCGCTGAAATCGCCAAGTCATTTGCAGAGGCTGAATTTGATAAGTACAGCGTAATTCAAGACAGGTCGCATGAGAGTGATTTTGATAAAGAAATCAAAAAGATCGCTCATAAGGGCGCGTAGCGAATATTTATGATGAACGAGAATTGGATGAAAAGTCAACTGCCGAGGAATTTTCGGCTGAATTAAAACCCGATAATGATTTTTTCATGGATGGGGTCCAATACTATGGAATGCGATTTACCTATCAGAATCAAATCGGTGAAGATGTTGTTATTAAAAGGATTCAAGAAAATACAGCCATTTATGATGATCAAAAAATTTCCATCGGCTGTTCAATTTATCAAATGCTAAAT
>JACQQS010000071.1 GCA_016206925.1 Candidatus Omnitrophota bacterium | reverse complement strand
TGTGGGATAAGGGATCGAGAGGAATCCTAAAAAAAATTCAAAAAGCCAAAGTGTCGAAAATGAGTACCAAGACAAAAAAAATCCGATCTTATGACACCCTTTTTTCGTCAAAACAAAAAGCAACCGATGCTTTTAGGAGGTTGTTCCATCATTTTAGGAGATCAATATTGACAGTTTCCTATTCCTCAAATGCAATTCCGGACAAACAAAGTATGGTCAAGCTTCTGAAAGAAGTGAAATCCAAAGTCGCTGTTTTTGAAACACAGCACAGCTATTCCCATGGCAATCATAACCATAAGGTCGGAAACAACAACAATAATGTTAAAGAGTATTTATTTGTAGCGCGGTAAATTCAAAAGGAACCGCAGATGAAAATTCCAAGCGAAGACGTTCCGCAGGCAGACAAATTAGAAGATGTTGTCAAAATCATAGAAGGCGTGGATCGGGGAGAGCGAACCTTTCAGGATTTGTCACGGTATATTCGCATTGACTCACATTAAATGTAACCCTGCGAGCCTGAAAAAGTAATAAAGCTATTTTGCATATATTTGCCGTTGTCCTGAGGGGAGCTCCGCAACCGGAGAATAGCCGATGCTGTATCAATGCGTTTTGGACAGGTGCGCGACGGGATGTGTGCCGGCTAGAAACCGCAGGGACAGCCTCAGCACTTCAAGGCCCATTTTAAATCCGTCCGCAAACGCACGCACGCGGGAATCTTCCATATGCGACCATTCCACTGGCACTTCTACGATGCAAAAGCCGGCGCGGCGCAAAATCATGAGCATTTCCACATCAAACGCGAATCCGGACAAGGTGAGATAATCTGCGGCGCCGCGGGCGGCTTCCTGTTTAAATAGTTTGAACCCGCACTGTGTATCGTAATAAGGCAGACCGGTAACCGCGCGCACAAATAAATTGAATGCCCGGCCGAGCTCGTGCCGGATTCCGGGCTGGCGGATTGTAATTCTGGAATTTTTCAAGCCGCGGCTGGCAATGGCCCCGTCAACAGCGGACGCCTTGAGGACAGGATACATCGCAAACGATGTCGATAAATCCGCGTCCGCAATGAGAACCCATCGGCCCCCAGCCCGTTTCAATCCTTCACGCACAGCCGCGCCTTTTCCGCCGTGGGCAATGGTAACGACCTGGTAATCAATTCCCTGCCGAAGCGAACGGGGTCTGACGGCTTTTGTTCCATCCAGACTGCCGTCATCGATGACAAGGATCTCCATATTTGCCGGAAGGTCACCCCGCTCCACACACTTGCTTAGCTCCTCAAGAGTCCCGGGCAAACGTTTTTCTTCATTGTAGGCGGGAATAACTATGCTTAATTCGGGCCAGCGGTCGAAGGAATCCATCAGGCCGTTTGCTTTCCGAAAATGAATTGCTGAACGCGTTCGTAGAATTGGGCTCCCGCCACATTCAACAAATCGTTGTGATGGGCTCCTTTTACCGCATAAAATTCTTTCGGCCCGGGATGTGCATCAAAAAGTTTCTGTCCGAGCGCGAAGGGAACCACATCATCCTCCGTGCCGTGAATGGACAGGAGCGGGCATTTCAGACTTTGAATCTTCGTGACGGAATCGAACTCGTACGTCAAGGGAAGCGCCGACCCCAAAAATGAGTACATCACTTTTGCCATGTCGCGCGCGTTGCTGAATCCGCCTTCCAGAATAATCTTCTGCGGCGGCGGTTCTTTCGAAACGGCCAATTCAATGGCAACCGCACTGCCCAGCGATTCGCCGTAATACACGATGGGAAAGTCCCCGGGCTTCCGGTGTTTCAGCCAATCCAGCGCCGCTTCGGCATCGGCGTAGATGCCGAGCTCGCTCGGCACCCCCTCGCTTTGGCCAAACCCGCGGTAATCGACAAACAGAACGCTGATGCCGCGCTGAACGAATTCCGGTAAGTGGAACGCGCGATCACCGATATTGCCCGCATTGCCGTGAAAAAAGAGGAGCCGGGCGCGCTCCGATGGCGTTGGCACGAACCAGCCGTGCAGTCTCACACCGTCCGAGGTTTTTATAAATATATCCTCGTACTTCAGCCCCCAATTTGACGGCGTCACCGCAATCAAACGGCTGGGGTAAAAAACAAGCTGACGTTCAAGCCATTCCATAACACCGACCTTAAGAAGGAAAAATACGATCGAGAGGACAAGAAGGATTCGAAAGAGACGAACGATTATTCCTTTCATAAAACATTTCGAATTAACCGCCCCATTTAAATTCTAATTTCCCGATAAACCGGCCGCCGGCTGCGCCGGGACAACCTTTGTACTTGCAAGATGATCATGCCAGCCCCTTTTTTCTTTGTCCCACAAAACCCAGAGAAGTCCGAGAGACAACGGCAGAGAAGCTACGATATAAAAAAGGTAACGCAGAAATGCTGCTTTCAGATCCAGGGGCGAACCGTCATTTTTCACCACTTTTATTTTCATGATTTTCTTTCCGATGGTAGCCCCGTCAGCAAAGGTCAGCATACCCACATAATAAAAGACGGCGCAAAGCATCGAAAAAATCAACGCGCCGAAATAGGCAGGATTCTCGGGGTCAAACACGGCCGGCCCGAAAATGAGCCCTTGAATAATGTTTACGGGAATTCCGAAAATCAAAGCATCCAATAGAAAAGCTGCCAGCCGCTTGCCAAAACCCACGTTTTCCATTCTAACCTCCCATGAGCTATCAGCTCTCAGTCATCAGCGGTCAGCCGATAGCTGAAGGCTGACAGCTTCTCTTTAATGCGCCTGTTTACTTTTAAGCGCGGCAATAACTTCCTCTGCCGCGCTCCGGCTCATTCCGGACAGTTCCGCCAGGCGCTCCACGCCGGCTGATCGAATTTCGTCCAGAGACTCGAAGTAGTTAAGCAAAATCTGCTTGCGCTTTGCTCCGATACCTTTAATTTCATCGAGATAAGATTTACTTAAGGCTTTTTTACGCAGCAACTTATGGTAATTAAGAGCAAACCGGTGTGCCTCATCTCGCACTTTCTGAAGCAAACGCAGTCCGGCCGACTGCTCCTCCAAACGAACCGGCGCGGCGGAATGGAGCGTAAACACATCTTCAAACCGCTTCGCAAGCGCAATTAAATCTGCCTCCGTGTAGCCTTCCTGCGCAAGCACTTTTTCGGCTGCATGCAGGTGCCCCAATCCTCCGTCAATAACGATCAAATCCGGAATGAAAAGTTCCCGCCCTTCACGGATGCCGCGAACCATTCGCCTGAGCGCTTCCTGAATCATCGCATAATCATCGATTCCTTTCACTGTTTTAATTTTGTAGCGTTTGTATTCGGCTTTGTCCGCCAGCTCGCGGTGAAAACTTGCCTTCGAGGCTACGGCGAATGCGCCGCGCATATTCGAAACATCGAAACAAACGATCCGTTCCGGAACCCGTTTCAACCGGAGAACCCGTTTGAGTTCAAGCATGCCGCTCAGAGCAATACCTTTGACGGGGCGTTTAAAATCAAACCGTTTCCTGCGGAGATTGCCGATCGCCCTGATCTGTTCTTTAAACATCTGCGCTTCCTCGAAACGCTCCTCCATTGAAGCGGCAAACATACTCTCCGTGAGATATTCCACCATGGATTTCTTGCCGCCCGCCAGAAACGCATTGATCTCCTTTACGAGCTGGTCGTACTCCGTTTTGACCTCGGGCATAATGCAGGGCGCGAGGCACTGCTTGATATGATAGTAGAGGCAGGCTTTTTTCGGCAAGGTGCGGCACTTTCGTATCGGAAATATGGTATTCATCATGCGGACGGCTTCCCTCAGCAGTTTGGCATCCGTATACGGGCCGTAATACCGTGCCTTGCGGTCGCTTTTCTTCCTGGTCATCTGAATCATGGGAAAATTATCGCCGGTTATCTTTAAAAGCGGGTAGGTCTTATCGTCCTTCTGGCGGATGTTGTATTTGGGCGTAAATTTGTTGATGAGATGCGCTTCCAAAAGAAGCGCGTCGACCTCGGTGGGCGTTTGAATAATTTCCAGGTTTCGGATGCGGCCGCGCAAGACTTCAAGTTTCGGAGCGAATAATTTTCCGTGCGTCACAAAATAAGAACGCACGCGCTTGTTCAAGTCCAGTGCCTTGCCGATGTAGATAATCGCTCCTCCGGCGTCCTTGAAAATATAAACGCCCGGCTCGTGCGGAAGCTGATCAATCTGTTCTTCGAGTGTCATAAAATCTTTTCCGGAAAAACCAAAGCAATTCTCTCATCTCGCCCATTTTCAGCAGCTGGGCGAAAATTACGTAAGAAGCAATTCCCACGGATATGCCTGCAAATAGTTTGGCAAATCCGGAAACATCTCCGGCAGAAACTCCGCCAGCCGCAGCCAGAAATCTGCCCGCCATCCAGGCCGAGCCGGCACTTGCCAGAATGCTTTTGAGAAACGTGCGGCCGATTTCTTTTTCGTTCAACTTAAGCTGCTTTTTGTTTAGATGGTAAATGAGCATACCGAAATTAAGAATGCCGCTCATTGAAGTCGTCAGCGCCAGACCCAGTTCGCGCAGCGGTATCATCAAGATCAGATTCGCCACGATGTCAAAAACAACGCAATAACTCGCGATCTTTACGGGCGTTTTCGTGTCTTTCATCGCGTAAAAAGCGGATACCACCAGATTGGAACCTGAATAAGCAAATAGTCCCAGCGAATAGGCCATGAGCGTCCGCGCAGAGCGGAATGTCGAGATTTCATCAAAGGCCCCGCGCTCAAAAAGCACGCGGACGATGGGCGCGCTGAACGCGATCAAGCCGACCGAGGCCGGAATAACAAGCACCAGGACCATGCGCAGAGAAAAAGACAGGGATTGTTTTGCTTCCTCGAGGCTGTCACGCGTTATTTGATCCGAAAGATGCGGCAGAAGCGCGGTGCCCATCGCAATCGCAATCATGCCAATCGGAAATTGAATCAAGCGGTTGCTGTACCATAAGCTGGAATTGGCCCCTTCTCCCAGCCAGGCGGCCAGCGTGCGGTCAAACAGAATATTGACCTGCATGATGCCAAATCCCATCGTTGCCGGGAGAAATAAGCTGAGCACTCTCCGCACAGCGTTATTTTTGAGATCAAATACGAAGCGCAGACGGAAACCGCCTCGGCTGAGCGGAATTAATTGAATCAAAAACTGGAGCAGGCCCGCCGCCAGGAGGCATAAAGCCAGGAACATCACCTGTCCTTCATCCGTTTGAGCTGCATGAGGGGCAATCCAGGCGGCACTCGCAATCCAAATGACATTGAAGAGCACCGGCGCAAGCGAAGGGGTAAAAAAATGCCCGCGGCAATTCAATATGGCCATGGCCATGCCGTATTGCGAAAGAAAAAGAATGTACGGGAAAAGAAGCATGGAAAGCTTTACCGTAAGAACGCCACGGGCATCCAGCGGCACCCATTTGAGAAGCACGGCAAGCAATCCCAAAACGCCCGCTACAAAACAGCTTGTCGCCACAAGAACAAGCGTGATCATGTCATTGGCTAAATGATCCGCCGCAGCCTTGCCGCGTTTGTTCAGGGTTTCCGTGTAAACCGGTATAAAAACACTTGAGAGCGCGCCCTCTCCAAGCACGCGTCTTAAGAAATTTGGGAACGTGAAAGCATAGATGAACGCGTCCCACACGTAACCCGTTCCGAAGATGGCCGCGCAAACCATGTCACGGATCATCCCTAAAAGCCGGCTCGCGAACGTCATCACGCTCAGCAAGCCGGCGCGGCCCAGCAACCTATGATGCGTTTCCATCTTTTCTTCAGCCTAAATAATATGCTTTATTGCGGTAACCGTTATGATTCTTGACATACCTAAGGGGCTCGTGCTAGCTTACGTCCTCTTTTTTTAACAAAATTTTCGCAACAACAAGAAATGGGTAAAACAATATGCCTCAAATTGCATCGGCGAGCAAGCGCATGCGCAGCGATGCGAAGAAGCGTCTTCGCAACACGGCGGGCGCTTCCGCCATACTGACGATAAAAAAGTCGTTTCGCCAAGCCCTGCAAACGGACAAAACGCAGGCCCAGAAAATCGGCCTTGATTTGATATCGCGGGTTGATAAGGCAGCTTCAAAAGGAATTATTCCGAAAGGCAGAGCTGACCGCGTCAAATCACGCGTTCACGCCGAGCTTCATCGATTGGGCTGCGCCGCTTCGTCTAAGTAAGAATTCCTCAAGCGCAGAAATGGCGTCTACCCGTCCCGTTTTTGACTTCCAGTCCAGCCGGAAAAGTTCTTCGCAGGCATCTTGAAGTTCCTTCACCGAAAACCGCTTTGCCGACACCGCCAGCCGGCCGGCCACAAACGGAGGAAGCCTAAGCACGGCGGCCAGACTGCGCTCGCTGGTCCCTTTGGCCAGAAGCTGTTTTACCTCCCAAAGCCTGCGTAACTGCCAGTGAATGATGCCGACGATCTCCGGTATGTCCCTGCCAATCTGTTCAAAAAGAAAGCGGCATACCCTAAGCGCTTTTTCCACGTCACGGGCAGCCAAAGCGTCGCCCAATTCAAAAGGTCCGTACGGAGCTTCCTTCTTGACGAAGGTTACAACATCTTCAGAAACAATTTCCGCCCTTGATCCGGCAAATAGAACGATTTGCTCGAGGGCTTGATAAATGAGTGCTAAGCTGCCGCTGAGGCGCTCGATCAGTTCGGCCAGTGCTTCCGGGGTAATTCTCTTTCCGCGGTTTGCCAGAAACTTCGCTACGGTCCGCTCGATTTCCTGCATCTGATCCAGGACAAATTCCTTAACCACACCATATTTCTGAAACGCATGGTAAAGCGCCGAGCGTTTATCCAACCCGGCGCTTTCTGCGATGATTACCGTAAATTCGGGGCACTCGGGGAGAAACAAAGAAAACCGCTCAACGTCGGATTTGGGCAGGGATTCAACACGGTTGATGAGGATAAATTGTTTTTCCGAAAGAAAGGGGTAGGTACGCGCCTGCTCGAGAAAATCATTTAAAACCAGGTCGTCACCGTAGCAGCGAAAAAAGGCCTGGCGCTCAATTTCCTTTTCCTCATTGCCGATGATCTTCCGTCGCTCCTCGTCGCGAAGAACCTGATCGCCCAGCAAAAGAAATATGTTTTTGACTTTCGGCACCTTTTACCAGTCTTCGACAATGCGGTCGACGATATTTTTGGCCAAATCTTCCATGACGGCTTTAACAGCGGTTGATTCCGGCTTGGCATCAGCGCCTTCGACAAAATATTCCGTGTCACCGGAAAACGAAGGCTCTTCCCAAATCAACGCGTTTGTCCGCTGATCAATCAGCTTCAAATGACAAACCATATAAAGCCGGTATTCAGACACGCCGTCCAGGGAATTAAGCCGCGTCGCTTCCTGATAGTAATTCGTTAGCTTGCCTTCGAGGCGCGCATCGGCTTTGTTAATATTTGCCACTTTTAAATTCCCGTCAAAAAGAATACGGTCAATCACCTTCTCCGTCACGTCAATCTCAAGTCCGGATTGGTACGTAAATGTTTCTTGCAGGGGAATTTCATTTTCAAACGGCAAAACGGCAATGGAGCGGATGTTGTTCGGAAGAATGGCGCGGTTGGTGTAACCACAGCCGGAAAGGCTGAGAATGAGCGTACAGAAGAAAAAATTCACGGCGAAGCGAGATTTCTTGACGGAATGATTTGCAAGACTTACAGATGATTTCGGTCGAAATTCCATTTTCGTCGTGTCTATGCCGGCCCGGATTCTTACATTGTTTCCCTTCCGGGCATGAGAACTTTCCCTTCGTCCTCAAGGCGCGGCAAGGATTGCTCAAGCAGTTTCAGATGATTATTAAGTTTGTCGGCTTCGTCCTGGATCAGCTTTCGCTGCTTTTCGGAAACGCGCTCAGGCTCTTTGGTCAACTCCGTAATTCTTTCCAGCCGTTCAAGCAAAAGCTTACGTTCCTCCTGAATAAGTCCGCGTTCATCATTAATGGTGCGGGTCAAATCTTTTTCTACGGCCTTCAACTTTTTGTCCAAATCTTTGTCCCGGGTAAAGAGAGCCGCTTCGCCCCGGCTGAATTGCTGTTTAAGTTTCTCATCGAGACCGGCGTCATAGAAGGACTTGATTTCCTTGCGGTACATTTGCTCCCGGGTCTCGAGAGAACGCCTCCGCTCTTCAATTTTTGAGAGAAGCGTTCCAAGTTCCCTGTCCATAGCAGCCGCTTGGGCTTCGTCAGCAGATGTCCCGGTCACGGCAGGTTCAACGAAAGGTTCCTCTTCCACTGCCGTTTGCGGGGCTGTTTCAACGGGCGGTTTTTCAGCAGCTAAAGGCGCAGAAATTTCTTCCGAACCTTCAACTTTTGCAACTACGCTGGATTCTGCCGGTTCTTGAGCGCTCAAAAGCGATTCTCGTTTTATCCGAATAGCTTCCAGCTCTCTCTGAATTTCATCGCGCTCGGATCGTTCCTTTTCAAATCGTTCCCGCAATATTTCTGCAACTTCCTGACGCGGCATCATCTTAGCCGGAAACTCCAGGGTATGCTTAAGCCACCCGTACGATTGCTCCAAGAGAAGCGACTGAAACGAGGGCGCGCCCGCCGCAGCAGCCAGTTCCTTTGTTTCAAACAGCTTTCGTTCCAGATCGGCCAGCTCCTGACGTTTCGCGCCGATGAGAATATTCTCAAATTGAATTTCTTCCTGAAGACTTATGATCCCGGCCTGCATCTCGGGTTTAACCACCGGCTCAAGCGCTCCGGCATCCTTTTGAACGAACTCCTCTTTTTCTTTCAACCCAAATACGAAGGCGTAAACCAAGCGGCCGGCACCTTTAAAGGGTTCCGTCACGCTGCGGGTAATCGTCGTCGAAGTCTTCACAATTTCCTTTTCGGCAGCTTTAAGCAAATTTTCCAGTTCATCAACCTTGTGATTCTTCATACGCCGGTGATCGTCCACCTGTTGATAGACACGGCGAATATCGCGTTCGATTTTCCGAATGGCGCGGCGGGCTTCCCGGCGATCCAGCGTTTTGACATCGGCCTGCTGGATTTTCTCGACACCGCCTTCCGGTGCTTCTGCTTCTGCTTTTGCTTCCGCCTCCCCAGCCACCTTGAGCGACTCCTCTCTTTCGAGCGCCGAACCGATCTCTCTAAGTCTTTCTTCCTTACGCATAAGTTTTTCTTTTAAATGCTCTTCGCGGGCATCCAGTTTATCCACCGTGATCTCTTCCTCGCCGCCGAAATACGAAAGCGGATTCAACAAACCCACCGAAGCGTTGACCGCATTCACAGGCGCTTTCAAAACAGCTCCGAGCCGACCGCTCGGCACCGTTTGGACAAGCGCCGGTCGGGCGCTTGCCCAAACGGTGCCAAAAGAAAATCCTCTGATCTCCCGATAGCGTTCTTCAAGAGTGCCTGCTTCCTTTTCAAGCTTCGCAATTTCCTGCCGGAGCACTTCCAGCTCCTTCCGATGCTGTTTAAGATTTTCATCCTGTGAAAGCCAGCCTTCGCGAACGCCCTCTTTCTCGGAGAGGATTTCAAGCTGCTTCATCTCAAGCATCTGAATCTCAAGGTGAATAGATTCACGCTCGTCAAAAAGATCTTTACGGCGATTTTCCAAAAAGGCCCGCTGTGCGTCTATTTCCTCAATCTCGTCCTTCTTGTACGTAATAACTTCCGATAGCTCCCCGCCGCCTGCAAAAGGCAGAAGATCCAGCCACAAGCTCTGTGCTCGCACGCCGACGTCCTCGGCCAGGCGGTCAAGACGTGTTTTTTCCCGTTCAAGCGAGGCGGCCTCAATTTCAAGCGCTTCGTCCCAACGGGCAAAGGCTCGGCTCAAGTCCTCGGAATCAACGTGCTTGAACTTCTTTTTCTTGCGCTTGAGCGCGTCACGCTTGGACGACAATTCTCGCGTTTTCCTGGATAAAAGATCCCGGCGGCGGCTGATATCCTCTTTCTTTGCTTTTCTGATTTCCTCTTCGCCGGCGCGCAAGCCCTTAACGATAATTTCCAGTTCTTTCCGCTTTGATTCAAGCCGCATGCGCTCTTCCTGGGTACCGGAATCATCAGGAAGCAACGCTAATTTTGCCGTCAATTTGTCCAGCTCGGCCATGGCTTTTGAAAGCTCTTCAGAAATTCTTCCCGCCTCTGATTCCCAGTAACCAATAGGGTCTTTTAATTGCCGAAGCCGGCCGGTTGCTTTCCGCCCCCATTCGCTGTCAGGATACATTTTTGCAACGCTTTCGAAATAGATAATGGCCGAGTCCAGATAGGCCCGCTCTTCGTAATATTTAGCAATATCGTAGTTTTTCTGGGCGTGCTTTTCCTCCGCCTGCCGTTTGAGAGCCGCCGCCTGCTCCAGCGCCGGCGAATGGGGGTGATCTGCAAGAAACACCTCAAATTGCTTCCGCGCCTCATCCAGGCCCTGCTGATCCCGGTTAACGGTGGACGACATCATAAGCTGCGTTTCGGCCGCCTGAAAACTTGCATCGGAAACCAATTCGCTTTTCGGATACGTTTCGGCCAAATCCTGAAAGGCTTTGATAGCTTCCTCGTACCGGCCGAGCTTCTTTAGCGCAACGCCCAGGTTAAATTGAGCCTGGCTGCCGTAAGCGGAAAACGGTGCCGTATCGACGATATGCTGAAATACTTCAGCCGCCAGCGGAAGTGAAGGAAGGATCGGCAAGCCGGCTATCTTCCTCTTTATTCCGCTCAGAAAAATATGCCCCAGATCATATTCCCGGCGTATGACTTCATCGGCGCGCTCAAATTGCGGGTAACTCTTGAGAAGGGCCTTGTAATTTTCAAATGCTTTTTTGAATTCCTGCGCCTCTTCCAGAAATATGGCCACCTGTAACTGGACTTCGGGAGCAATCTTGGCGCCGGGATATTGCTTCAGAAGATTTTCAAGCTCATCGATAGCCTGCCCGCGATCGCCTTCGTCATAAATGGCCATCGCGTAGCGGTACTGCTCATCCGGAGTATCCTGAACGGCCCCCTCGGGATTGACAAACTTGCCGGTCTCGGGAGACCAAACCCAATACGCTTGAACGGCGGGGGAATTTAGGACAATTGCGAAAGCAAGAGCGGAGCAGATCGTGCGTCTAAACTTTTGATAAGACATTACTTCGGATAACCTCATTTCATTTAAATTTGGGGACGATACTAACACACCAAAATCCGATAAGTCAAACTAAAGGCAAAAAATGTTTCTTATTACGCAAGATGTAGTAACCATATACAACTTATTAATGCGCAGTCATTTATAGAAAGGAGCCGCCAAAACACCTTCGTTGGATATCTCTGCTCGCACGGCGCCGCTGGTTCGGGTAAATAGCACCTTCGAATCGGGAAAAAGCTTTGCGGCTTCGGCCGATTCTTTGAGACCCGAAATGATCAGCAGCGGCGGATTCCGATTTCTTAAAAATGAAAGCGCCTGATCCGACAGAAAACTATCCCGGCAAAACACAAATACGGCGTCTACATTCGCAACCGCGCCATCCAGCATTTTCCACAGCAGATCGCTCGGCGATGCGACCAGAAGAACGGTCTTCTCCGCTTGTGAAACCAAAATGGCTGTTTGTCCGCCCGGCGCTGAGAATAATTTCAAGTTTAACGAACCGAAGCCGGAAATTTCTGATGCTCCCGCAAGCCTTCTTAATTCAGTCTCCACCAGCCTTCTCGGAAAATCGCGCGGCATGTTTCCGGACGCAGGAACGAAACAATACGGAATCTGGAAGAAATATTTAATTTGCTCGAGTGAGCCCCACGCGCGCTTGCCCCAGCCGGTCAGCACCAAAGCATCCAGGGAGCGGATGCCGCAGCTTCTGAGAAACGGAATGGTCGTCCACCGCCCGACATCGGGTTTTCGCGAAGGGCCGCAATTGATCAAAATATTTCTACGATCCGGTGTCTGAATAAGGTAAATTCCGGTCTGCTGAACAGCCAGTGCCGTTATCGAGAAGTGATTTCTCTGCTTGCATGAGAATCCCATAAAGACGACGATCAACGTTACAAACCCTGTCGCGATCACTCCCCAACGGCTGCGTTTCAATCTGGATCCAAAAAACCAAAATAAAGCAAGCAGTGCGTAATAACCCAATACAAAACCGAGATGCGGTTTGGGAACATACCAATACGCATACGGAATCCGCGTAATCTGCTCATTGATGAAAATCGTTCCGCGTATAAGCATTTCAATCAGGCGTACGAAGGCGGGGCCGGCCAAAGGCAGGCAGGAAAGCGGCAGGATGAGGAACCCGCTTATCGTCACCAGCGTAATCAAAGGCACAATAATGAGATTGGCCATCAGGCTGACCGGCGTAATGGTGGAGAAGTAAAAGCAAATAAGCGCCTGCGCGCCAGCCGTGGTGGCAAGCGATACCGAAAAGCTTTTCCTGAGCGGCGGCCAGCCGATGCGCGGCATTTTTTTCTCAATGGGTGCGGCAAGAAGAATGATGGAAAGAACGCAAAGAAACGAAAGCTGAAAGGAAATGCTGAAAAGCCACATTGGATTCAACCAAAGCAACAGGAAGGCAGCCAGGAAAAGCGTATTCAGCGAATTCCCCTCCCGCCGCGTAAGAATGGCCGCATAGAAAAGAGCGCCCATACACGCCGAGCGCATTACCGGAATTTGTTCGCCCGCTATCTGCGCGTAAAAAAGAATGATGAGAATAGTGCATGCCGCATTCAACCGCTGCGAGAGACCAAGAATTCTCCAAAACGCATACCAGCACCCGCCAATCATGGCCATGTGGAGCCCGGAAATGGAAAGGACATGCACCGTGCCCGTATTGACGAACCCTTCCTGAACTTTAAACGGAATTTCACGCCGGTCGCCTATCGTGAGTGCTTTAAGCAGCGCGCCTTCGGTTTTCTCAAAGAGAGCGTCGTATTGTGCGGCCATAAACAGACGAATGCGCTCCACCCAAACCCTAAGTCTGCCCAGCTGCCGGGAAGCCATAACGCGGGAGCTTCTTTCGCCAAAAACGCTCATTTGCAGGCGGATTCCCTGTCTGGACAAATACTCCGCGTAATTAAATTCGCCGGGATTTGCCGCGCGCTTCGGAACGGAGATTTCTCCCCAGAGATTTAAAAGATCCCCGTAGCGTATTCCATTCTTCACTTGGTAGGTGATGCATTGAACGCGCCCGCGCACCGGAATCCGCCGGCCGGAGAGTTTGACAGACCGGACGCGCAAAGGAAAAGTTTGGCGGACACTCCGGCCCTCCTTGATGACGTGGACGTAACCGTCCACCACACCGCTGACGGCATATCGTGCATCCGATTCAAAAGGGACGCGGGAGATATCGTTCGGAGGCGGGGAGCTCACAATCCGAAAATTGACGGCGGAGAGAAGAAGCGCGATGATGAAAAAGAGGGCGCGGAATGCGCCCGTTGTCCTGGCCAGCCACGCTACCGGCAGAAGCGCAAGCGCCGTGCATGTAAAAGGGACCAGCGGAATTTCATTCCGGTTGGCGAGAATAATTCCCGCGATAAGAGCAAGACAAGGTAACAAAAAAGGATACCGCATGTTCCATATTTGTTACCTACTTCTTGGATTTCATTCGGCCCGGAGAGGTGCGGGCGAAGAAACTTCTTAGATAGGAGTTAAAGGCGAAATACTCGCCTCACACGTTACGATTGCTTTAAGCTAACAATCAGCTTAGATACCAGAACGCTCAACATCATTCTAAATCTATTTCTGCCATGGAGAATTAACAGCTATAGGTTTGGAGGGGAAGTAATAGCTCTCCTGTGAATCCCGTATCAATTAGAAAATCGGAATACCTCATGAGGTAACCGGGCACTTAAGAATTTGTCCGATCACGCCCAACTTTGCGCCAACCAAAGCAATCAACGTATCATGCTCAATATCTTCATCGGGGCCCAATTTGCTCGTCCACTTGCCGTTCTTGAGCTGCTTCGCCGCATGAGTGCCCCTGGCGTTTTCGTCTACATAGAGAGCGATCTTTTCAAAGCCGCGTTCTAATAGATCATCGTCACAAACTTCATATCCAAGTCGACGGAAAAAAGAAATGAAAGCATCCAATCCTTCTTCACGAACAATATCCTGTGGCCACGAATATTGATCCATCGTATCCGGCCACCATACTAAATCATCTTTCTCGATAGCCCAGGCTATGCAATTATACTGTGTCGTTGCCTCGCTGGTAATCCGATAGCTTTCCCTCTTGAGATTGGGAAACTTCTCTTCCAATTTTTCAAAAGACATATCCTTGCCCCAGGCCCCATTTCAACCAACACTCGGTCATCTTCTCGATATTGCCCTTATGTTGAACGGGAACAGGGTCAACACGCGTAATAGCTTTCAACGCCCAAAACCAGTATGCAGGACTTTGTTTCAACTCGCGAAGAATGAATGGAACAACTTCGCCACCCATTCCAATAATTTTTTGATATTCCGGATTCATTGAAATTTCCGAAATAGAAGAAAGATATCTCGTTTCCTCTCTCCATTGAACCGCTAGTTTATAAAATTCTTGGCCGATATTTTCCTCTTGCCTTGATGCCGGCGAATAACAACTCTGAGCGAACTCGGCTTGCCAGAACACAATCTTTTTATGTTCCTCGCTTAACGCAAGATTACCTTCAAACTCAAACTCAAAGGAGTCTCGTTGAATTTCCAGGACAGTACTCATTGGAACAGTTCCTCGCATTTGGGCGTAACACTTTTCTTGAAGATCAAATTCTTGTACTCTCTTAACCCATCAAATATTTCCCAAATTTTTCTGTCAACAGGTTCAAGATTCAAGCTTTGATAGACATCGATGTCTAAAATAAACGGCAAAACGTTTTTCCCGGAATCGATCGGCTCCATAGTTTCGGTAATATTCGCTACGATGCCGCCGGTATCTTTTGGTACTACCAACTGCATAAAAAATTTGGCCAATCCCTGGGGAAGTCCATCAGCTATTTCGGGCACAGTGACCAAATAATCCTTAAAACTCTTAATCGGCAAAGGAATTTCAATGCGATTGATATAACGCAATGCTAATCGAGTTACGCTCTTCGGTTTAACCACACTGACAAAATACTTCCAAAGCTCTTTGGCTTCGGGGAGAAAAACATCCCAGTTCTCATAAGGTCGCAATTTGTTAAAAGTAAACCCGTCCTTACGAGCTTGAACAATTTTATTTTCCGCTGTCGACCTAAAGAAAAACCCATTAGGGCCACCGGATGGCGCAATAATTTCTGGCGGATTACCAGGTTTGAACTGAAAACCTCCTGCCCAGACAAAACGGTCTTCCTTCTTTGGAAATCGATCTTTGACTTTTCCCTGATATGAAGCAAAAACTTGCAAATCGATTTCAGGTGAAACAACAGTCCGAATATCCAGAAGCGCTTCTTGTATGGGCGGATTGGGATAAGGTTTCATGTATTTATGTATTTGATCGGGGAGTTTCACTCCCTCCTTCCCTCTAAAATTAAGGTAACCCCACGCAGGCTTTCCGCAGCCCTCGCAGAGGGTCGCCCCTAAAAGGGCTCATGTATTTATGATTTGCTGTTGATCGTGCTGACCCGCTACGGTAATCTTGACTATTACTCTCGTTAGTAGAGCTGTTCCTCATAATTGAGTTCTCCAAATATAAGCGGTGAGGGAAAGTGAGGGGTTTATTTCAAGTTCGGAGTTAGTTTATCTACTTTCTCCTATTTTGTCATCCGTTAATTTGAATTAGAAAATTGTTAATTTGAAAATGGCGTTCGGCATCTATTCAAAATACGCCGGAAACCCTTTGAACTTCAATAAAGGTTAGGTGCTCGGCAGATATCCAGCTGATCAGCCTGAACAAAATAACGGCGGCCATCAAAACCAGCACGACAAATTGTGCTGTGTGTTCTATCGTCTGCAGTGCTGCTTGCCGGCGTAACACGGGAATTTAGCTGATCTCGAGTTTCAATACTTTATCGAGAAGCGTTAATTCCACAGACTCCGGCCTGATCTTGGTAATTTGGGCGCCGTTGATCCTGTCGCCAACGCGAAGAAGCTGTTCATTAATGATGACAAATTCTTCGCCTTGCTCGTCCACAATAATTCCGCTCACGCGGAACTGCCCTTTGAGCCAGGAGGATTGTGATCCGCCGCCGAGATAGCCGATCATATCCGCAATGTCCTTCCGGATCGACATTGCTGTTTCCTTAGGCTGTGAACTCGCCCACATCAGCGGATGCGCCCAGAATACAGATGCTCCGCCGGCATTTTGATTTTGCGCCATGTTTAGATTTGTTTTGAACTTTAAATCCGCTTTGCCTGCCAACACGGATTGCTCCGTGCGGCGGGGTGAATTTATCATGACAAGAAAAACAAGCTTCCCGAAACCCACCAGCAGCATGATACCGAAAACAATCCCGAGCCCCAACCCCACACCCTGCGCCCACGCCGGCCAGCGAATTACGGTATTTTTCAATGTAGAAATCTTTGTTTCAATGACATTTTCATTTTCGGGCGCAACTACTTTGAGACGCGGCTTCTTTACCGCGGCGGGTAGCGGTTTGGGCCGCGTCGGCCCGACAACTCTTACCGGCGCTAACGGTTTTGGTCTTTTTTTGAGATCCTCCAGGATTTGGGAAGGCCGGCCGGAACCAACCTTCTTCAAAGCATCAAGGATAATACTCATTGGAAAACGCCCTCCACTTTAATGCCCTGTGCTTCGTTTTGGGCTTCCGTGATAAGTTCGTCCGTGATGATCCAGGTCTCCTTCACAAAAGCGGCCAGCAATGCTTTGTCGCAAATGGAATTGATCAAGCGCGGAATGCCGTTTGAAAAATCATAGATCAAATCATAGGTCGTCGGCTCAAACCGCAATTCGTTCCCCTTGTAAATCGTAAATTTTCCTTTTTCTTCCTCCCCACTGCGTGCCACCGTCAGACGGTGATCGATGTAACGGCCGACCTCGTCCCTTTCAAGCGGTTTTAAGTGGTAACTCACCGTTATGCGCTGTTTTAACTGGGTCAGACGCGGATCGCCAAGCGTGTCCCGAAGCTCCGGCTGGCCGACCAAAATAATTTGAAGTAATTTTGATTCTGCGCTTTCCAGATTTGAAAGCAGCCGGACCTGCTCAAGCGCGCGGCGGCTTAAATTCTGCGCTTCATCAATAATGAGCATAGCGGTCTGCCCCTCTTGATTCCGCCCGATCAGAAAGCGATTGAGCGCGTCAAAATAACCTTTCCGGCTTTTTCGCTCTGGCTTGATGCCGAAATCCTCCACGATCGTCTCGAGCAGCTCGAGCTCCGATAAATTTGGATTAAACACAAATGCCGTGCGGTAGGCATCCGAAAGCGTTTCGGCAAGCGCCCGGCATACCGTGGTTTTGCCGGCGCCGATTTCACCCGTAAGCAGAATAAATCCTTTGCGCATCTCAATGCCGAAGATCAAAAAGGAAAGGGCTTCCTCATGCCCGCGGGACCAGTAGAGATACTTTGGATTGGCCGTAACTCCGAAAGGATAATTTTGGAGTTTGAAGAAATCCTTGTACATGGCCGGTTACTTTGAGCTCCAAACTGGGTAAATTCTTAAGCCGGTTGTATTTCGTACAGGCATCCGTCTTTTCGGCGCACCGGCAGGCTCAAGTGAGGGCTGGACGGGCTCGAAGCGGCTTCTATCTTACCAGAAAATAAATTGCGGATGGTACATTTTCTGCCTGATTTTGAAAGATACGGGACCTCGATATCGGCAGTTTTATTCTCCTCGCCGTTATGGACCAGGGCCAGAAAACGCCTGTCCCCGTTGGAAAGCAAAGCTGTTTTGACGGCGGGCGTAAGTGAGCGGCAAAAGACGGGAATTTGAAAATACCGCAGGACAGCAAGAATCATGTCAGATCCGGGCTCGATTCCCAAGTGCAGTATCTTGCCCCGCCCGAACGGCCTTACATATCCCACGCAATTCGTTCCAAATTCTTCGCCGAGATCAACCTCGATTTTCAAACCCTTCGGCTTCCTGAACGTCATTACAGTACTCGTAACGTCAACCATTTCTTTACCCAAACGAATCCTAAAGCTCCTCTTGAACTCAAAGAGGTTTCTATCCGGATCGTCGAATAGGCCGGCCTTAAGCGGCCTGAAATAATCGTTCTTGCGCGGCCATTCCTGAAATGCGACCAGCACGCCCCCGTTCTGAACATACTGTTTAAGCCGCGCCTGTGCTTTTTCGGAAATCCAGTGATTCCCCGCATAAAAAAGAATGGGCGTTTTGACATCCTGATGCTCCGGGTTAAATAAGCGGTAATCAATATCGGCATCGTATAAGGCGGCCAGCGTCGAACCTTCGCCGGGCGCGGTCTTCGCCGCATACTGCATGGTGTTATATGTTGCGCCGACTCTTGTCAATTTCTCACAGGCAGGCAGATTCATTTCACGGCAAGCTCGTGTGACGGACTTAAACACGGGGGTCAATTCCCCGCGCGGCCTTCCCCATTCATCCAATGGTGACATATACCAGTTGTCCCGGTTGACGAGCATATACCAGTTCCAGCCTTTTATCCCACCGATAACGGCACTTGCCGCGGCCATGCGGTAATGATTGGGCGTCATCGCGCCCGAATGATAGTGCTGGGGATGCCAGACGCCGGCTCCAAATTCCGCGATGAACGCCAGCCGGGACGTTTCGGCGGCGTAGCGGAATTTATCAAGCGTTCTGCGATGCTCGGCCTTGTGTTCACTAAACTCGTTATGCGCGTAAACGTCGATGCCCACAAAATCCGCTTCTTCCTGCAAAGAATTCCAGTCGTGCGCATAAAAAAATGGATAGGTATTCAGATAAATAGGCACGTCAATACCCAGCCGTTTGTATTCCGCAATGACTTCCGCGGCATACGTCCTTGCGTACCCATGTTTAAATTCAAAAAAATCGAGATTGCGCCTGAGTTCCGGATCACCTTTCAGCGGGAAACCGCGCGGCGAATCACCGTCAAGATCAACCATGCGGGACATGAAGGGACCGGCATCCTCGAATTTCCGGTTCGTACTTGCCCATGCTGTATTGAGATTCTTGACCGTTCCGTATTTTGATTTCAGAAATTTTTGAAATAGGCCGGGTTTTGATCCGAGCCCGTATTGAGCGCCAAAACGGTCAGGCCAGCAGTCAATTTCATTGTCGGCTTGAAGCGCAACGATGTGCCCGCCGCGCCGTGTAGCTTGATAGGGCTTGATGACTTCGGTGACCGCCCAAAGATAGCTCCTGGCCCATTCGAGAAAGCGGGGATGAAGACGGTGATATTTGAACGCGTAGGTAGGAACGCCGTCCCGGGGCCATTCACTGTAAATGTAGGGACCCGGCCGGATCAGAAGCCAGAATTTTTCTTTCCGGGTCAGTTCAAGAAATCCCAGAAGATTCCGCTGAGGATCCGTGCGGCCGGTGAAATCAAAATGGCCCTTCTCAAATTCGTGATAATCCCAAGGAATGTAAGTGGAAATAACGTCAAGCCCGATGTCTCGGACGGCGCTTAGAATAGTCTTCCAATTTTTCGGATTGAGCCGCCAATAGTGCACCTCACCGCCGAGAAGCGGCACGGCGCGCTCTCCAACAAAGATGGCCTGATTTCGGACGGTTACCGAAGGCATTTAAATGATCACATTGACAAGCCGTTTGGGAACAACGATTACTTTCTTAGGATTTTTTCCTTCAAGCCAGGTTTTCACTTTTGAGTCTTCCAACACTCTCACTTTAAGCGCTTCTTCGCCCAGATCCGCCGGAATCGTAACATGGGAACGCACGCGGCCGTTCACCTGAACGGCGATCTCGATTTTCTGCAGTTTCATACGGTCGGAATCAAAAGAAGGCCAGCCCGATCGAAATATACTCTTCTTTTCACCCATCGCCTGCCACAGTTCCTCCGCCAAATGCGGCACAAAGGGGGCCAGGAGAAGCATCGTATTTTTCACAAGCTGCTTCAGGAGATTCCAATCCGCTTGCGACTCGGGGCGAAATTGGTAGGCCAAATTGATCAATTCCATAATGCTCGCCACGGCCGTATTGAAATGAAAATCACCTTCAAGATCATCGGAAACCTTCTTGATGGTCAAATGCAGATGCCGTTCAAGATCCCCGGCGTTCACCTGCCCTTCTTCAGCCGGTTTGAAACGGCTGTCGCTTTTGCCCTCTGAAATAACGAATGTGGCCAGACGCCAGAAACGCCCAAGAAAACGGTAGCAGCCTTCCACCGCCTGGTCATTCCATTCCGCGTCTTTCTCGGGCGGACCGATGAAAAGCGTATACAACCGCACCGTATCCGAACCGTAGTTCTGAATCAGCTCGTCAGGGCTGACAACGTTTCCTTTCGATTTGCTCATCTTGGCGCCGTCCTTAATGATCATGCCCTGTGTGAAAAGTTTCGCAAAGGGCTCCTTGAAAGAGACAAACTTTTGATCATAAAGGACTTTGTTGACGAATCTCGAATAAAGCAGGTGAAGAATCGCGTGCTCGACCCCGCCGATATACTGGTCAACCGGAAGCCAGCGGTTCACATCATTTGAATCAAATGCTTTCGCCTCCTCGCGCGTGGAAATGTAGCGGTAAAAATACCAGCTCGAATCAACGAACGTGTCCATCGTGTCAAAATCGCGCCGCGCCTGCCCTTTACACTGCGGACAAGCGGTGGATTTGAAGTCGGGATGTTCGGTGAGCGGAGAAACGCCGGTCGGTTTGAAGCGGACATTTTTCGGCAAGAGAACGGGCAGATCACTTTCCGACACCGGAACGGTCCCGCATTTGGCGCAATGCACAATCGGAATGGGCGCTCCCCAATAACGCTGCCGTGAGATGAGCCAGTCCTTCAAACGGTAATGGACTGTTCTTCTGGCCATTTTTTTAGATGCTAACCAGTCGACAATCTTCTCAAGTGCTTCACGGTTCGGAAGCCCGTTAAACTGGGCGGAGTTGACCATCGCACCATCTTCAACGTATGCCTCTCTCATTTCTCCGAGCGCAAGCGGTTTGGTGGGGCGGTCAATCACGATTTTCATCGGCAAATTATATTTCTTGGCGAACTCAAAATCGCGCTGATCGTGCGTCGGCACCGCCATCACGGCGCCCGTGCCGTAATCCATCAAAACATAATTAGCGACCCAGATCGGAATCTTTTCCTGTGTGGTTGGATTGATACAATAGCGGCCGGTAAACACGCCGACTTTTTCGGTTTGTTCGAGAACACGAACCCGCTTGCCCTGCTTCTTGGCTTCCCCGACAAAACGCAGGCAAGAGCGCTCTGCCTTTTGCCCTTTAATCAAGGAAGCAATCATGGGGTGCTCGGGCGCGAGCACCATATAAGTAGCGCCAAAAAGTGTGTCGGCTCGCGTGGTGAAACAACGGATGATCTCGCCGGAAACGGCGATAGGAAAATCGATCTCGGCGCCGTAACTTTTTCCGATCCAGTTCTCCTGCATGGTTCGCACTCTCTCCGGCCAGCCGCCGAGCAATTTCAGATCGTCGAGCAGGCGCTCGGCATAGTCCGTTATCTTGAAGAACCATTGTTCAAGTTCACGCTCCTCTACAAGAGATTCACAGCGCTCACAGCGGTCGTTCACCACCTGTTCATTGGCAAGCGATGTCCGGCAGGAAGGGCACCAATTCACCGCCGCTTTTTTCCGGTACGCCAAACCGTGCTTGTACAGCTGAAGAAAAATCCACTGCGTCCATTTGTAGTAATCGGGCAGACAGGCAATGACTTCACGCAGCCAGTCGTACCCGCAGCCCCAGCGGCGGAGCTGCGTTTTCATATTGGCAATGTTTTGAAGCGTGGATGTTTCGGGATGGATATTGTTCTTGATCGCGGCATTTTCGGCGGGAAGGCCAAACGCGTCAAAGCCCATCGGACTCAAAACGCGGTAGCCCCGCATCATCTTGTAACGGACTACGGCATCGCCGATGATGTAATTACGCCCGTGGCCCACGTGAAGTGCGGCGGAGGGATAAGGAAACATGACAAGGCAATAATATTTCCGGTCCGCATTCTTTGTGTCAATCTTGAAGAGTTCCTCTTCGTCCCAACGCTTCTGCCAGCGCGGCTCGATCTCGCGAAAAGGATATTGCTCAACCATTTTTGATTTTTGCATGAGGTTAGGGAAGAATATCCTAATTTATGTATTGCCGCAAGGTGTTACAGCACAACAGCTCATTCATTAGGAATTATCAACTTGACAAAAGAACATTCCTAAGTACAATCGGCAGAACCGTTTACGAAAAAGACTGGAAACTACCCATCCGTGAATGAGTTCAGAATTCACGGAGGACTGCCCGTCGTGGGCCTGTAGCTCAGCTGGGAGAGCGCCACAATGGCATTGTGGA
>JACQQS010000065.1 GCA_016206925.1 Candidatus Omnitrophota bacterium | reverse complement strand
GCTCAACATTTACCCCCCAAAACGTATCAACAGAATCAAAAATGTAGTGATAACTTTGGGGGTCTCGTCGTCGTAACTCCAATGTTTATAACAAACTCACTTTTGAAACTGGCGAAGTTGGGTTAACGATGTCCCTAAATGTCCCCTATCCTTGTCCCTTAATGTCCCTTATTTTTCGCGCTGATTCTGGTGAAAAAACGTAGTAAGTACCCTTCTTCTCTCCCTTTCTATGAAGAACACCTTTTTCAACAAGGTCGGCAAGATCGCGTGTAGCCGTCCGTTTAATGCTGCCGCAAATCTTTTGACATTCTTCGTTACTCACGCGGTCATGAATGAACAAAAACTTGACGATCTGATCTTGCCTCCTATTTAAATTATTTCCAGCAAAGATTTTTATCATCTTCTCAGCCTTGATCACACGCTCACCTTTTATCTGAATCTCTTTCATTTGCGAACGTAAGCCTTCGGTGAAATATTCAAGCCACACGGTCATGTTCATATCTTGCTCTCGCACGGACTGAATTGCTTGATAATAAGCTGGACGGTCTTTGTCGTAGAACTCCGATATGGTGAAAAGCCGTTTGAAGTCATAGCCGGTTTTGTAAAGAATCAGCGTTGATAGAAGCCGGGCCGTCCTGCCGTTACCGTCAATGAAAGGGTGAATATGCACAAACTGAAACTGTGAGATGCCGGCAATGAGAACGGGCGACACATCAAGAGCTTTGTTGATCCAGTCTACAAATTCGCGCATAAGGTGGGGAACATCAAGAGGTGGAGGCGGAGTGTAAATCACCTCTTTTGTCCGCGAATTCACCACATAGTTTTGAATGCTCCGATAATTTCCAGGATCCGCTTTGCCGCCGCGTACACCCTTGACAAGGATTTTATGAATCTCACGGACGAGACCTTCCGTTACGGGATCATCTTTGCCAAGGTACTTCGATAGAAAATCCATAGCCTTCTTGTAATTCAAAAGCTCCTTTTCATCGTCACGGTCAACGCCTTTTACCTTTTTACCCTCGAGGATCTCCCTGGACTGCTCAAAACTTAACGCTGTTCCCTCAATGTGGGTGGAGTGATGGGATTCGAGGATCAGCGCCTTTTTCTGCATATCCACAATCCAGTCGTCTTTGAGCTTAACCGCGTCCAGGAAACCGCGCACGCGCTCGATTTCTACCAGCGCCTTATTGATTTTCGGAGTGATCGTAAACGTTGGATCGAATGTCATGATTTTCTCTGCCCGAGATTCTCGGCTCTTTTTCCTCGATTATCAGCAGTGCCTTCGACTTGCCACTACATGATTCAGACTACCGGAGGTGATAAGCCGGTTTTTAATTGCCTCGGTTTTGCGGTTGCGTTATTTTCTACCTTGTCATGATACCCCGTCTTTGGCTTGCCAACGGCGGGTTTATAACCTCCGGGGGATTACACGAGTAATCCCCTGTTTTTTAGATTAGACATGTTGCGTAATTGCATTTGGACGAACCGCTTTGTTCTGTTTGGCGGTGGGTTACCATGCAGGGACGATAAGACCCATCCGCTCAATCCTCATGAAATTGGTCAATCCCGCAATGACAGAGAAGATGTCATCATAGGAGCTTAACGAATGACGGAACCGTTCGCTCAGAATCTTAAAGAACTTCATACGGCCAATAGCATGTTCTACCCTTACCCGCTTTTGAGACAGCGCACGATTAGCGGCCTTCGCATCCTCATCAAGCGGATGAAGTTTGGTGGCTTTCTGAGGCAGATGAATGATTCTATGCGGGTGGTCCCTCTGAGCACCCTGATATCCCGAATCAAGAAGCACTTCCACCTCTTTAGGAATGGTTTTGGCCGTCGTCTCAGTTTCCTCAAATACCCGATGATCATGCCGTTTACCTTCCACCGCAGGAGAGGTATCCAAAATAAGGCCGTTCATGTTGACCGTTACCTGCTTCTTGATGGTATGCTGCTTTTTCTTGCCCGAATAGTAAGTTTTCTGCTTTTCCTTATCCTTCGGATCCTTCGGCCGTTCAATCGGCTGCTCAGTGCCGTCCACAATGGCTTTCAAATCTGGATACAGCTGAAACAGTTCTTCCACCGTATTGATCTTCTTCTGCGCAGCCATTATCTTCGAGGGTTCGGGAAGCTCGTCTTTCAAAAGCGCTCTCATCTGAGCAGTATTCCTGCAAATGTTACTTTCATCCAATCCAAACAAATAGCTCATAATGCTACAGGTCAGGTTAAGCCTCAGGTGCACAAGGCACATGAGGATTCTATTCTCCAGGCTGTGCTTAAAATGGCGTCCTGCCCCAATCTTTCTCTCGCGCTTTCGGTGGCCGAGTCTTTTCTGCTCAAAGCGCTCATAGCCTGCTTGGGCGCGTTCAGCCATCTTACCAAATTCATGAATACGAATACCTGTGAAACTGATGAACTGACGGGGTTTGGTTTTCAATTTCTCGGCGGTCAGCATAGGAGAAGGCTCTTTTCATTAGGGGTTCTTTCTCCTTATCGGCATTTTTTATCAATTGCGCAATGAGTCTAAAGTATTAATACAAAGTATTTTGGACAAAGCTCAAACTATTAATGATAAAAGACTTGTAGAGAAGCGATAAGGCTCCATCTCTCCTTTTATTCCTTACGACAGAAATTCTTTAATGCGTTCCGCGGGGCGGGCCAGGACGGCTTTAGCGCCCTTTTCCACAATGGGCCGCTGAATTAAATCGGGATACTTCACCATAAGATCGACGATCTCATCGTCGGAAAGTTTGTCCTGCTTTTCGGCCAATTTGAGCTTCTTATAGACGTCTTCTTTTCCCCGCAAAAGTTCGGCGGCTTTCATGCCCATTTTCTTTAATAATTCTTTCAACTTGCTCTTTGAAATCGGATCGGTGTAATAATTGACCGCATCAAAATTCACGCCGCTTTCCTTAAGCGCCGCATAAACCTGCCGGCACGTCGTGCACGTCGGCTTCTGATAAACAGTGATTTTCTCCACTTCAAACCTCCTTCAATGATTCGGGGTACCTCCGATCGCTCTTAAGATTCTAAAAAAGGCTTCACATTGTATCAAAAAACGCGACTATTGTTAGGTTAAGTACTGCCCCAATTTTCCTTGAAATTTTATGACTTTTGAAAGAACTTTGCTTAAAGGAACCAAATGTATTCGGCACAAACTTGCTATTTAAGCAGCCATAAGGTAAATTTCCTTTGAGGGGCGAAAAGCCTCTTGGAACGACAAAGGCAAACCCGCTGTGAAGCGGGGACCCCCGTGAGTCGAATAGGCAAGCGGGGCCATAAGCGCAAAAGCGTTTGTGGGCAAAGCTACGGATCTCCAAGAGATTGCCGAGCTGCCGAAGGGCAGAGATTCTCCAAGAGATGGCCGAGTTACCGAATTCCGGACGGTAACTCGGCTTTTTGTTTATAAACTAAAGTTCACCACTTAAAGAAAGGGGAAGTAACCATGAGAAACTTAATTCATAGCATGTTTTTAGTGATTCTAATTTTATGCGGAGCGGTCACCTCGTACGCAGCTGTGTTAAACGTTCCTGAGCAGTACGCCAATCTTCAGGAAGCTATCAACGCTGCAAGTGACGGCGACACCATCATGGTGGATGGGGGCGTATATGCCGGAGCGGTCGTAACAAAAAGTTTGGAAATCAACGGCGGCGGCGCCATCATCGACGGATCTCTCTCGGGTCTGGCGGCAGGATTTTTGCTTCGCGGAGAAGGAGCGGACGGATCGAAAATATCACATTTTACATTTAGGAACCTTCTCTTCGGGATCATGATAAACGGTGTCGATGACATCACCATTTCGCACAATACTATGGGTGATGAACTGCTGGCACAGGGCATCACGATAGGCACGCTGCGCGGCGAGGGTTCGAAACGCTCCCTCGTCAGTCATAACGTAATTAACGATTTGCAGGCCGCTGTGGCGGGGTTCGGCGGGATCGCCATCGTGGCTGCGCGGAGCGAGAACGCGATGATCAAGCACAACAAAATCGTAACTCAGGACAAGGTACGCCGGCTGAACAATGGTTTTATTCACGGAATAGCCATCAGCGCTTCCAGCGGAACTATGGTTTCGCAGAACGACGTTAAAATGGCATTCGGCAGCTCGCTTACAAACGCCGTAAACATTGGCAGCTTAAGCACAGGCACGGTGATATCTTTCAATGACTTCCGGGGCACGTACTACGATTTGCGTGACGCAACTAACGGTTCCAATCTCGGCCCAGGCGCAGAAACAACTGTTCAAAGGAATTTTTCGGATGGACCCGAAATCCCGGCTGTCAACCGCGGCGAAGGAAGTACGGCAATCCGGCCGAGCGAACTACTGCCGCACGGAAATATGGTCGTAGAGTTTTCGGAATAAAATAAAGGGCGGGACAAACCTGAATAAAAGCTGATAGCTCTTATTTGCTGTTTTCCAAAATCAAATCGGCTGTCTCCCGGATGACCGTCTCATTTTGCCAATAGCCCGTATGAGCACCTTCCGGAAGCGCACTGCAATTCACTTGAATGTCAACGATAACAGGCGTCTCCCGATAAAGCCGCCGGCTCGGGAAACCAAGCGCGTCGTCAATATCATAGAATATTTTCCAGCGAATCCTGTCATTTCCCGTAACGCCGATAACCGAAGAGTCAAGCAGCTGGCCATCATAGAACTGCTCGACGAACCTGACTTTTCGCATGAGAAAAAGAGGCAGCTGAGATGCCGCACTGGCAAGCGAACCCAATTTCAGTTCTCCGGCCTGGGCTTTCTTTCTCCACCATTGGTAATGGTCGCGCGCTTCGCCGCTGCCCTGCTTTTCCTTAATGAAACCCGGATCGTGTCCGGGCGCGAAGAGCCCGAAGAGAAAATCATGGGAAAGCGTCGCGCCCATGCTGTGCGCAAAAATATGCAGCCGGACTTCCTCTTCATCCCGAAAAGCGTCCAGGCCGCGCAGAATTTGATGATAAACGACACGCCGGATGCGCGTTTCGCCTTCCTCCGAACAATAATAGACAACATCGCCGATGCCGGGAACCACCATGCCCTCGCGAAACTTGATAACCATCCCTCTCAAACCGGGAATGCCCGGATCATCGAGCCAGCCGTTAAGCAGCTTGTCGCCCGCGGCGGGTGATTTCCTGACCGTCTCATAGGAGGTTAAATTTCTGATCGCTTCCTGGGATCTGGTTAGTTTTTGATCCGACCTTTCACCCGCCGGCGTGCCGGAATCGATGAACCCCCATGCACGCTCGATATCGGTAATCTGCGCAGGCATCTCATGCCCCCATTGAACGCCGATCCTTTTTGTAATGATCCGCTCCAGTTCAGGCCGGGCTTTTAAAAGCGCTTTCCAGAAAGATTCATAACCTGGAAAAGGCGAGGATGGTTTGCTCGACGGTGTCATTCCGTGAATAAGGATCAGGACATTAACGGGAGGCGGCATAAGGCGATGGCTGAGGCATATGCTTAAAACATCAAAGAAATGGAAATAATTTGTTAGAGTGAGGCTGCTTCGAGCTTGGCCGATGCCGTTTGAAACGTGTTGTTTATTCCTTTTTCAGACAATGTGGCCATACCTACAACGCCGACCAGGAGAAGGAGTGCGATAATTAATGTATATTCGAGTATTTCGGTTCCGGTTTGATCTGACCGCATGGAATCCTTTTTGATTAGCGGGATATGCGGGGAGAATATATCATAACGGACGGCCTAGCGGTATATACTTTTCGCCGCCACGTTAAAGCATGCGCTCTTGCAGAGTGCCGTCGATAAAAGCGTAATGGGTAACCAAACGCGTCCCCAGTAGTGAAGAGAACGTGACGACAACCAGCACAACCAGAGCGAGAAGAACGGTGTTTTCGCCAAGACTTTCAGAGCGCCTTACAGTGATTTCTTTAACAAGCACGTCGCCGTACGCTTTTTGTCTCATCAATCGCAGCCTTTCTATTCAGAGGTCTGGACTTGAAGCAATTGAACCCGGAGCAAGAGATTGAAATAAATTTCCCGCCGCAGCATTGAGCCAACGCTCCTGCAAAGTGACGCTGACCGCCGTAAGGCCGATCAATACGACCAGCACGACAAGAGAAAGCAGCGAGACATAATCCGTCATGCTTTGCCCTGCCGGCATTTTTGCCAAATTTCGCTTTGTATTTTTGTGCGCTTTGTTCAGCATATTAAATCTCCAAAAAAAGACTAAAAAATAAAAATTAACCCATCCCTTTAGGATGAAAGTCAAACCCTAAACGATTCCGTTATTTAATTTACCTTAAATTCCGGATTGCCCGATCCGGCCCCACGCCGGAAAAAGCACGCCTCTTGGGCGATGGATAATCCGATATTACAAATATGCCACATACTTCCGGTGATTTCCAATTTTAGGCCAAAAAAGGCCAAAAAATCTCTTAACTCTATCCCCTAACTCATGATCCGCACTGCAACTTATGCTGCGATCGCGGTTTGCGTCAAAGCGGCAAATGTCTCTTCCAGCTTGGTTAAAAAGGCATTGCGATCCACAAATATAAATTGACCGCCGCCGCCATCTGTCTGGATGGAGAAACCGTAATCCTCAAGTTGCCTTAAAAGAGCTTCTCGATCGCCGCTGCTAATTTGGCTAAGGACGCGGGCTGCTTGATCAACCTTTGATGCCAAGACACGGAGTGCCGGCTGCGTTTCGTCAAAAGATCGGCCGGCGTAGACAATAACATTTTGCGTGTGAAAAGCTTGTGTACTTTCACCGAAAAGTTTAACGGGGCTCGGAACAATCAGCACGCTTCCGGCGTCAGGAAGATTACGCCTCAGCTCAGCAGGCGTGATTGCTCTATAGTAGGTGTGTTCCTGGATTCCGCCGAGAATTCCGCTCAAACGTGCAAGTTTTTCACCGCGCGCTGAACGCAGAAGAACCTGGATGGAGTCCAAAATACCCCGCTCACCTGGCGGATGGAAATAATGAATCCTCCCAAGCCCGGCCAAAGCATCGATGTCCAAAGGAACCGTTTCGCGCTCATAGGCCACAGGACCCATGTCGCCCCCGCGAAAGTTGGAAAGTACTGCATCGATCTCGTCTGAAATTTTATGCCCTGCTTTTTCAAACAACGTTTCATTTGTGAATCGCAGCGCGTCAATCCGCGCCGCGATTTTTGCTTTCTCTTCATCACTGAGTACGTAATGCCGGAGTTTGTCGGTCAGTTGTCCGTACCGGTAGCGCTCAAGCATAAAACGGAGACGGTTTAAGAGCAGCGTGAATTGCCCGAGAAGCGCCGGGTCTTCCGCGTAACCGCTTAGATTTAATTCTCTGACGAGAAAGCCCGCCAAATATTCGGCCGTCCGGGTTTGTCCGGTTTCTGCAATTTCGACGGCGAGTGAATGCAAATCTCTCCGGATCATCAAACTCTTGTCGAGCGCTTCGATCCATTCACGCTCAAGCCGTGCACGCACGCTTTGGAAGCCGTCGCTACGAATTTGTTCCAGAACTTGCCGGATCTTCGCCTCATCCAGCTTCAAGATTCTAGCTACATTTGACGCATAAGAAACGGAAATCTGCTGGTCTGCCCCAAATCCGGCGGGCTCTGCCGGATGATTTTTACCGCGCAATCGTACTATGGGTGGAATGCCTGCCGAGACGTGACTAGACTTTCTTCGCACGCCATCATAAGTGACAACCGGTGGAGGGACGGCAGCAGTGGAGGGATAATCTGCCAACCTGCTTATCCGTTCGTAAATGACGCTACGCCCGACGCCGCTCGACATGTTTGGATAAATTTTCCTCACGGCCCGGAACGCCCAGGAAAGCGGGAGTTCCAAATCGCCCTCGAATGCCGCACCGAGACCGGCGCGATTCTCTTCCTGATACCAGCGAATCAGCAGTCTCAGCACGTAGAATAACGGCATATGCGCGGTGCTCCCCAGAGCATCCTTTGCCTCTAAACCTACCAGCTCAATTCTTTCCTCCTTCAACCATTTACCTGCTTGCCGGGTAATCGACGCGCGAATTCTTTTCGCTAATGCGGCTTCGCGGTCAACGATCCATTCCAGCGCCATAATACCGGCGGCCCGCGCATTCCTTCGAGAAACCGCAGCATCAAATTTTTCATACTTCGGCAAACGAGGGTCACTGTTTTGAGGCGCTTCCGGATTCTCAATATGCGCAATAATTTCTTCTAGCGAAGCGGCACCTTGACCCCCGAGATTAAAAGAGGCCAATTCCCTGATTTCGGCGTCCGGATCGGACAGGGCATAAAACAACGCCGCGTTATGTTCGCGGGAAAGGTGCATTTCGGCCAGTTCAACCAACACCTCAAGCCGCACGCGCTTTTCAGGGTGTGATTTTAAGCGTACAGCCAATTCCTTCTCCAATGCACCGAAACCGGTTCCACCATCCAGCCGCTGTTCATCCGGAAACTCCGACCGTGCGGGTCCAAATCCCACAGTGGTCGTCTGAACGCCAGAGATCTTCTCATCAATCGGTTTAACCAAATAACGTTCCCCCGCGCTAACGCCGAAGGAAATGTTTTGACCGTCGTCGATAGATCCAAAGCCGCGGGCGTTTATGCCGCGTGTGAGTTGATAAGCAGAAAGGTCGTACCACTCGTCCTCCTCTTCAATCTCAAGCCGTGGCACCGTATCCTCCGTAAGGATAATTTCCATCATCTCAATTTGCGCTGGGTCTGCTTCCGCAATAATTTCGTCATAAATCTCTTTGATGTCACTTTCCCGAATGCCCAGCCGCTCGAATAAATATTTTTCAAAAGCTTCCTTGCCTTTCACAAACTCCGCCGCTAACCTTTTTGAATCAAAGTCATCCAGCTCATTAAAAAATGCTCTGAGCATCTCCAATGCTTCAAAGTCTTTCCCTTCAAATTCTTCTTCCTCCTCTTCTTCCGTCAACCAAACAGATTCATCGCGGTCTTTCGCACGCCTCTTAATGTAGTCCTCTCTGAAGCGCTCATCTTCCTCCCAAGGCCTGTAGTCATCTTCTATCTCCTCGCCTGTTTCTTCCCCCTCATCCGTTTCTTCTTCCTCCCGATCATGGATCTTTTTTGAAATGTCGTCAACCTTATCCGCCAGCTTCTTAAGCACTGGATGTCCCGAAAAGGACATCTCATCGATATATTCGGTGAAGTACGCAAGCTCCCCATCGCTTTGAAAACCTTCGTCGCCATATTCAAATGTCGGCAGTCTCGGGAAAACGCGGTCACTTAGAATCGACTCCACACGTCTTTTAAGAAATTCTGGACTAACCGAGGTAGTACGATCTGACTTCCGCTCCACCACTATGTGCGCATTGGTTCTTAGTCCAGCTTGCCAGGACGCTTGCCAAATCTCTTCCCTTCTATGTTTAAATCGGAGCTTATCACCGCGCGCAAGCTTATCCTTTTTCCAGATTTCCCGCATAACGCCTAACGGCTTTTCCTCTTTCTTCTCACGGAGCGCTGCCTTTATCGGTTCAACCTTTGCGCGAACTTCCTTTGCCAACCGCGTTCTCAACTCATCAAGGCGTGCGCGGGACACCCTTTGAATAGGGTGTGCAGCTTTGTATTCCAAATGGCTTCCTTTCAACCGCATTAGTTCAGCGAAAAAGAAAGCGGCTGGGTTTTTCATGCTGGCAATTAAATAGTCCATGGCGCTTAAGGCCGTGATTAAGGTAAAAAATTCGTCTGGAAGCCGAATACCCGTTTCATTAATTTGATCTAGAACGTCATAGATAAAATGACCCATCTTCTCCGGCCTCATGGGAGTTGCTAGAATCTTATCAATGGCAGTCTCAATTTGAGGCAAAGGCACGACCGGCCTTTCCTTTTCTTCCATCTCTTCATAGAACTCAAGCGCCAAATCGATGAGACGATCTCGATCCCGTCTTCCCACGGCATCGATGAGGTCAAAAAGCTGGTCCCTGTGAAGAGCGCTTAAGGATCCGGTGATACCGAAGTCAATCATGGAAATGGCGCGGTCTCCGGAAACGAAAATATTGCCCGGATGCGGATCTGCTTGATAAAAGCCATCCAAAAGGATTTGCTCGAGGTATTCCCTCACAATAATTTCACTCACTCGAGCCATGTCGTGCCTCTTGGAGAGCTCTTCCCAATTTTTAATAGCAAGCCCGGGAGCTAATTTATCCACAAACACGCTCGGCTTTGTATAATTGCTAAACACAGGCGGCACTTCCACATGGTAACCGTCCTTGTGTCGTCCTTCCCAGCGTTTTTCGACCGATTGGCGTATCCTTTCCTGCTTCTCACGCTCTTTTTCAAAATTCATTTCCTCAAGCGTTCTACGGCGAATTTCTTTCCCCATGCCGGGCGGAAAGCGGAAGCCAAAGAATGAAGCATTAGCATTAACGAAATCGAAAAGTTTCTCAAATGTATCCAGGTCGCTTTCGATTTCTTTAAGTGCCGTAGGGCGGATGATCTTGATTGCTACACCAGGATGATCCGCTCCGTCTTTGATTTTTCCGGCGTAAGCTTGTTTAAAGGAAGCACCGCCGATGCGCTTTCCGACGGTGGGAAAAATCTCCTCCGGATTTTGGACGGCGAAATCAACCTGAATGGACTCGTAGGCCCTAATTTTAAGGAAAGGCTCCGCTTCATCGGTCAACTTAAGCAATTCCTTTCGCACATCCGGTTGAAGCAGGTGGGTTCTTACAGCCAAATATTGTCCAACCTTGACGCCCATCGAACCGTAAGCCTGGAGGAACACGCGAATCATCCCGGCCATACTAAGGTCCTTGTTTCTCGCGTTAGAAAGGGCGATTAAAAGATCACTCCTGCGCTTGGGTGTGGAGAGACGGAATGCGGCGTCGAACAGAGCTTTGAGGCGCTGCCTGGCTGCCGGTTCAATTCCAGCATCATCGGGAAAAATGACAAGGAAGAGATGGTCAACCAGATCCTGCATGGTTTCCGGCCCGCCGCTTGAGAAAATGCCGTTCTCACCTAAAAGCGCTTCCTGTAGAAAAATCCGGTTCTCATCCGGTCCAGCCGCACGCGCGGCTTTCCTGATCGAAGCAGCCCGGTAACCGGTGACTTGCTCCATAATATCCACGGCTTCGGGCTTGGTTTTAAGATCAAGAAGCCAGAGAAGGATATCTTTTTTATCTTCGGGCGAGAGAACCTGCATGTAATCGCGGAATGTTTCCATACCGGCCGTTCCGAAAACAATGGCATCTTCGGTGGAATACTCTTCGTTACCTTCTAGAAAATAAACCGACGCGGCTTTTGTTTCAGCGTAAGTGCTCTCATGCGCGTCGACTAAATGAGCCAGTCTGCGGTCCCGCTCAAGGCTGAAATCAGGAAAGATGCTTTTCAATGTTTCCAGATGGCGGTCAAAGTTTTCGAATAGATCCGGGCGCTCCTTTTCGAGCCGCTCAATGACCTCAACACCTTTCTGAACGCGCCAAACAGGATTAGCGATTAAACTGATTAGCTTTCGTTCCAAATCGTAGAGCGCTTCCAGCTCCATCTCCTCCAGTTCATCTTTGCTTTCAGATAAGATTGCTCTCAAAACTTCGTCGCGCTCACCCGAGCGATCCGGGAAAAGACTTTCAAGAAGCTCGATTTTCTCTTGAATTTTGAGCGCCGCATAGCTCGCCTCAGACTTTGCTTTCTCAAAACCGGCCCTGCCGATCTCAAGCTTTTTCTTAAACCGCTCAGCGTAAATAGCCTCCTGAAGTTCCGTGGGCTCCTTTAGCTCTATCCGGTGCGTTCGGTGGTAACCGGGATCCCGCTTTCGCTTACGGAATTCTTGAATGCCTTTATCCGTTTCTGCCGCGCCGCGCCACATCGCTCCTCCTCCGACATTCAAATACTCAACTCCTGTGCGGATGGCTGTGACTGCCCAGGCAAAATGTTTCGGCTCTCCGCCCGCACGGCCAACCATTTCCATTAATAGCTTGGCCTTTTTCTCCGAGTCAGCAACGGTCGCGCCCACAATATTAAAATGAGCTTCTGAGCCGTGCCACCCCCGCTCCTTTTCGAAATAGGAAATCGCTTTCTTACCGAGCGCCCTTTTAATGTCTTCCAAATCTGAATACGAAGGATGTGAGTTTGGATAGCGGTCGAAAACTTTCATTGATTCCAAAAAGAGGTCTACGTCCGGCGGATTCTCGTCAAATAGTTTTAAATAAACCTCGCCGGGCAAAATTAAATTAAGTTCCGTAAGCCGCTCCAACTTTTCCTTAAAATTACGGGCTTTCCAGTCGGGCGTGGAAAAGATAAACTGCTCGATAGGAGACATAAAATCCTTTGCCTCTGCAATGAGCGGAATAACTTTTAAGAAATGAGCCTCGCTTGTTCCATGATGCTCAAGAAGCGCTTGGGCCAGATCATTGGTTAAAGCGCGTCCCCGCACCAGTTGAGAAGCAAGTTGAATGTCGCGTTCAATGTCGGAGCTGAGCATATTTCTTTTGTTTAAAAGTTGAGCCAGCTCCTTTTGATCGAGCGATTCGTCATCAATGTAAGTGGCGCGCTGCCAAACTTCGGCAAACGCTTCGAGGGCTTCACGGTTTTTAAGACTGCCCAGCACAATAGAAAAAATGGCTCGCATGGCGTCATCATAAAGGCCGAATGTCTCTTTCGTATCGATATCGTAACCGCGGAAAGCCTTAAGGTAAGACACGGATTTTGCCAAATCCTCGAAGAAATCTACCAATGCGCCGGCTTGTGGAAATGCTTTATTCTTAATCAATGCCTGAAACATGCGCGGCATGAAAAAATGCGCAAGCATTTCATGATAGGCGAAACCGCCGTGGCCTACAAAGGCTGTAGCGAGCTCCTCGTCATCATATTGTTTTGCAGGAAGGTTTTGTAATACATAGAGAAGATCTTCGGGCTTCTTTAGTCCTTGTTCGATCGCTTTGAGCAGCTTAAGCCCATCCAGAGTAGGATAGTAGGAATTAAAAAGAAGCCAGAGCATCATGTTCTTCTGCGCACCTTTCACTTTGGGATTTTCCTTTTCGAAGAGTTCCTCGCCGCGCTTCAATACTTCCTTGTATGCCTCGTCTAGAAACGGCTTTTGGAGAAAGCGGCTGCTTGCGAGTTTTCCTGTTTCCTGGATTTTGTTCCATCGGCCCCAGGGTGTGTAAAGTCTGCGGAAGTGACTGCGCCCCCCCCGGGAGGAGAATGTCTCACGAAATAACCGCTCGTCTAGAAATCTGCGAATCTCCGTAATTCTTTTTCTAAATCCTCTTTCTATCCGGTCTAAAACTTCCTCAACGTTCTCTTCATCTTCTCCAGGTCCTAAACTCTCTCGATGTCTTCCTGCCAATGCGGCATGATCTCTTGCAATTTCATCTACCTCCGCGCCCTCCAAATAACCTTCCAAATCCCGCATAATCGGTAGGTAAAGCCCCAAATACTCAGCCACCATTAAATAATAAGGAATGGAATCCGGCGGACCGATATAGGGAACCTCTAGCTGAGAGGTGCCCGGCGCCTCCATTTCGCCCTGCACCCGCTCATGGACGGGCGTGTGGCCGGAAAGTTCCATAAGAAAATAAAGTAGAGCTAGATCTTCTACTTGTTTTACTGTTGCGGCTCTTTTGATAAATTTCGAAATCGCGCTTTTTTGAAGATCATCAAACATTTCTTGGCGAAAAGTCCGCCTCGCGCCAGTCGAAGAACCTAAGTCGGGAATGGCAAGCGGTGCTGGCGCTTTGTTTTCACTCCGGTAGCGGCGGTTTAGGGTATTAAAGTAAATCTGTTGGACGCGATTGAGCGTACGGGGATGCGTGTCAACGATCGAGGGAATGTAAGCCTGTCTGAGTTTCTCGTGGCGCATATCTTCCAGAATCCGGATCTCCTCGTCGGGTGTGCGCGACGCTAGGGGAATCTCCGCTAGGCGCTCGTTAAATACTTTATCCTGCATGAATTTGGTAAATCTTGCGGCGCGAACCGCTTCGTTTACGTTGTACCCGGCATTATCCATGAGTCTAAGGGCGTGCGAGTCGGCCAAATATTCCTCGCGATAGTTTAGAAGGTGGATAAAGGCACTTTCACGATCCCAAAAAGACAACGTTAGGGGGTTTTCTTGACGTTCCTCGCCGCGTACAAGAGGCTCAAATGGTTTATCTTTCTTAAGGAGGTAATGATTCAGTTCGTGAGCTAAAATGAATGCCACAAGGTCTTCCGTAATGGCTGCGCCCATTTGGTTCTCATACCGTTTAAGTTCTGTAATAAGGCCTCTGGTAAACATTACTTTGCGCGCGCCTGCATAAACAAAGGCGTTGGGCTCGGGATGGTCAATGAAGACAAGGTCAAAAGATTCGGAACCTTCCATTTGAGCTGTGCGCAGAAGGTTTTCGAATATATTTTTGATGCGTACCTCAAAATCCAGGAAAGCAGGATCATCGCTTTGAATGACGCCGTCTATTTCAATCATCGTCCGCGCCGCCCACTTTTCAATCTCAAGCTGTTCCTCGCTTGATACCTTAGCCCTTGCCCCAAATCCGGCAGGGGCCGGGGCGGGCGGTTCGGAAGCGCGGATGAGCTCGGTGACGTGCTCGCCGAAGTAAAGTCCGTGAAAGGCATCGCGATCGGCAGCAGCAAACTCAAACTTTCCGTTCCTAAACTCGCCTGTGCGAACAGCGTCGTTCTCATGGGCAAATTTGACTTGCTCACCATCATGAAATGCGGTGTTTTGCGTAACGGGTCTCTCTGCGTACACAAGAACGATTCCGCCGCCAAACGGCCTGTCAACAAAACCTTCCTGTAGGTTTCGGTCTGGGTACTTGATCTGCCAAATCGCTTGGAGCGGTACCGGGTCTCCGATATCCCGAATTTTCCGCCGGATATCGCCGATGCCGACACCCAGAATACGCCTTGCGTCCTCGACTATCCGCTCGCGCGGGACAACGCGCCTGCTTTCCAGTATGCGTCCTTTTGCTGCAAGCATCGCGGGCAAATCCTGGCGCACCAGCTTTTCGGGATTTACTATCCAATCCAACCCTGTGCCCGACCTCGCTTTCCGAATCCATCGCACACCGAGAAGATTTGCCCGGGTTTCACCGCTTAATGCCTGCGCCGAGGTGTAATAAATCGTGGCACGGGGACCGTATCCATTAAAGGAACTCAGATATTTTAAAACTAAGAATCCGAAATTCATATTCGGATACTTAAGATCCCTGATATGGTGATCGATAATAGCGGCATCAAACGAAGCTCGTCCCATTTGCGCTAGTTGGAGAATTTCATTGAGCTGCTCATATGTCTCAGGCGCAACAATTTGACCGCCGAATTTCGGATCTACTTTGCCGATTTCACGAAGCGCCTTAACGATCGCGTCGCGGATTTCCTTCGTATCCTCAATAACAAGTATCTTCTTGTCGGATAAACTTGTCTTCTCGGGTTCGGCTAGGCCCTGACCTCCGGCAATGATATCTCCCAATTCCGGGTATTCAAATATGCCGAGACCGGTACGCGTATTAAAAACTCCGCCGTAAAGCAACACACGATCGCCGGGATTAATTATTTTGGTGTCAAACTCCGGAACAGCACCGGAAACATGCATGGTGTAACGATCGCCGGCAGGAACTTGATGACCGGCCATTTGCCGAAATGTAGCGGCATCGGCCAACGAGAAGAAACCGGATGTCGATCCTCTCTTAAACAGACGGCGCGCAAGAATTTTGAGCGCTCTACCTCGCGGTACAGCGTGAAGTTCATTTGGTTCCACAATATCGTAATCATCATCCGACAATTGCCAAATGGGCCGGTCGTGCAGGTAAAGAATTTTTAAAGGATCTAAAATATCGGCCATGTAGAATCCGATTCGATAAACGTGGTCTTCATCCACATAGTGAAAGAATGTGAGCCAGCCGTCTTTTGTTTTCATCGGCGGACCGCCCACGCCGACCCAGATAACGGGTTTTCCCGGTTTCTCCTTGAGATTCTTTTCCAAAAGCGAAGGTGTGAGAACCATCCGGTCGCTGTCCGCTGCTTCCCAAGGGCCCTCCGGCTGATCGGCCAAAGCCAGGCGGATGACCCTTTGACTTGTTTTGGGCTTTAAGTCACGGAAATACATGGCGAATTTTCCGTCTATTTTCTCAGGAAAAATGGCCGCGTTTCTATCGTTGGAATCCCAACGGCCGTTTAGTTCAATTTTGTGGCGAGTCCATCGCTTGACCCAGTTGCCATCGCGCAAAGCTTCACGAAAATCATCCACCGGCATAGAGGCCAAAGCAATTTTAAATTCGGCAGGACCGCCACGGGCCGTATACAGCATATAAATCTTCCCGTCGATCACGGTGATCCTGGCGTTTTCAACTCCGCGCTCACCTTCACCGACAAGCGGTTCAAATATCGGCGCGGGGAAAATATTTTTCTTCTCAACCGTAAACCCGTCTTCGCTCACGGCCAACCCGAGCCGGGAAACGCCGTGTTCATCAATCCCGCGGACAACCAGATAAACTTTTCCGTCCAGCCGGAATGCGCCGGGTGTTGTAAATCCGCCGCTCCGCCAAAAGACGCCGGGGTCTCTTTTAAGCAAAGGTTCTCTTGGATGAGTCAGTACTTCTCCGAGCTGCCGTTCATCCGGAAATTCCGCCATCTCCGATCCAAACCCTGAAACGTCTCGGCTGCTGTCCTGTCTGATCAATCCAGACCGTAAAGCACGAACTTCCCCCCTTTGATATCCAATCTCATAACCAAGATTTTCGGATGTGAGATCGTGCACATCGAAACCGTAACCGATAAGCTCTTTCACGGATCCCGGGGTTTCGCCCAATTGCCATGGAATGGCCTGATCGTCCAACTCGGTAAGCTCAGGTCGCTCATGCATTTCAGCAAGGTATCTAAAATCCTCGATAATATACGTGAGAGGAATGCGCTTACCGTGGGCTACCTGCTCCACCTTGAACGAAAAACGGGCTCTAGCTGCCAATATATTGCCATTGGAATAGCCGTGCACCAGAACACCTGATTTCATAGACTGCGCAATTCCGTCAAGTTCGCGCTGGGCGCGATCACGCGACACATTTTCAAAAACGTTGAATGCTAAGACGATGTCTCTTTCGCCAAGCTCAAAGGGTATTTCAAATCCTCGAGTAGTTTGAAATGTGATGCCTTTTTCCTTTAACGGCGAGAGTGGATCGCTCAATACTCGGAAGTGACGTGAAAAAGGTTTTCCGGACAAAGAAAGCTCCAGCTGTTTTCTAGCCCGAGCGATACGGTACTGCTTGATAAAGCCCGGCCGATCATCTTTTACAACAATGCGTACATCGTCTTCTCCTCTGTACTTGTGCGCAACGAAACGTTTGGTCCGGTCAAAGATAAAAATATCACCCTGAGGGCTATCCAAAACAACATATTGCGGTTCAACCTGATCGAGAACGTGTACTTCGATGTCCGATCGTCCACTTTTGTTTAATCGATCTCTTAGTTCCATTGTAGTCACCGGTAGAAGATTTTCGCGGTAAAAACCAGCGCCAAAATCAACGATTCGCTTCGTCTCAGGTGAAAGAAGGCGGTTCACAACATATCGGTGCACGGTTTCTAAACGGCCTGAAAACGTACGCGCTAAATTATGGTGCTCATATAGCTGAGATTTAGCGCCGAATCCTTTTTCGCGCAGCTTAGAATGCACGGCTTTATCAACCAAATCATAGATCCAGAGTCCGTGATTCCCCTGCACAGCCGGCTCGACATCTTTTTTCAAGGGAAGATCCCTGATTACAACCCTGAACACTGCGCTAACAATTTTTTGGAACTGCTCCTCATCGAATGGACTTGGGCCGGCTTCTTGTTCCTCACGCGTACGCAGGAAAGTTTCGATTTCCCGGCGGATCAACTCCGGCAGACGTTGGCTTCGATAACGGTCGATAACCGCATCAACCACCAGCTCTTGAACAGCGCTAATCCGTTCCCGTATCATTCCGTTGATGCCAAAGCTTTTCATTCGCTCGGCAATCAAATCACGCCAATATTTGGAATATTCATCCGCCAGCCCCAGCATGGCCGAACTGCGCCAAAAATAAATCCCGTCTTCTTCGCGGGTCTTATCGTAGAGTTCCGCGGCCAGCCTCGGCACTTCTTCGGTCCGGAATTGTTCGAATAGAGAGGCGTCTTGTAATTCCGCATCTGCGGATTGGCCTTTTCTGCGCACACCAAAACCGCTTGTCGACTGTAAACCGTCATTCTGAATAGGTTCGATCACGAAACGGACGAGGGTACCGCGGTCGCGGCGGTCGGATTTCTGCCAAACCTGAGCCGGAGCTGTATCTCCCGGCCGGTTCACCAGCAGAACACTTTCTTCTAAATCAGGAACGGCCATTTCTCCCGCGCCCTTACCAACGGCCTTCTCACTGCTCCTGGTGTGAATTTCAATGGCCCTAACATTCGTATTAAGCGCGTCTCTGTAATGCCTTGAGAGTCCCTTACCCAAGCCTTTGCCGAGCGGCGATCCTTCCGGACGCCAGCTAAATTCCTCGCGGCCAAGTTTCTCCCTAAGTGAAAATAAAATTCCGGTTCCGTCATCGACAATTTCTACGATTAACTCCTTTTCCCGGTCTTCATAAGCACGAATCATCAAGCCGCCTCTAAATCCCGGGTCTTCGATCGCACGGTGAATCAGAACCTGGATAGCATTCGCGATTGCTTCATCAACAGCAATAAGCGTGGGATGTTTCTGAAGAACAATTTCACCTGTTTCGCTGCGCACACTAACTCCGTCAAGCATTTGCGTAACCGTATCGGCCATTTCTCCGTCCGGAGACCGGCGGAACAATTTGTGAACATACTCTTGGGTCATTTCGATCGTTTTATAGACGGCAGATCTACCGCGAATTTTTCCGTCACCTCTGTAAATGTCAGAAAATAGCGCTCGAATAAACTTTTCACTCGCCGCAGCATCACCTTTCAAAAGCTCATCCAGAGACAGGTCACGTTCTCTCTGTAAGCGAAGCTGCGGTTTCTCGAGAGATAGATCGATGGGAGAAATTTGTCCATCGGGTGTTTTCCACATTAATTGGTCGGTCACATCGTCAGTAAAAATCTCAAATCGCTCCTGAAAATATTCCCGCTCGCCCAGATCAACAAATTCCGTTGTGGCCAATTCCGCCACCTGCGCCTCCAGCCCAAATCCGGCCGGCACAAACTCTTTCCCCGCCGCTACGGGTAATTCCGTCAACCACTCGTCGCTTGCGCGGCCTTCAAGACTGACAAATCCGTCAAAGAGTGCATGGGTGTGGCCGACAATTTGGGAAACTCCTGCGCTCTTTGAAAACAGGCGGCCGAAGCTGTTGAAATTCAGCGTTCCGTTTTCATGAAGTTGTTTTGCCTCATCCATCAGATTTTGAAACTCACTCAAAGCCTTTCCTTTGTAAATATTTTGATATGCGCCGGAAAATCCACGCAGTAGTTTTCCGATTCCGTTGATCAGCTCCTCTTTTGTCTTCAGGCCCGTATTCCTATTTCTCATGCGCTCGACAAATTGATCAATAAAATAGGTGTAGCGGTAAGCATCGGCTGCCTTGCCGCGTTCGACGCGTCTCCGGATGATTTCATCGCGCCATCTCTTGAGCTCGATGTTGGGTAAATCAGAGACCGCAAGTTTCTGAACAAGCCGTCCGGTTACATCACGGGCAAAGGCCTTGTAGAGATTGATTTCCCCCTTCGCATTCCGCTCAAATTTATCCCGGTAAGAAATATTTCCCTGCAACACGTCGAGATAGCGGCTCTGGCCGTTAAAATCCTTCATGGCCGGCTGTACCACTATGTAAGAAATTCCTTCCTTCCTGAGACGCTCCGTAATGCCCGGGGTGTGAAATCCGCCGCTTACGAAAGCGGCAACCGGATATTTCTTGCCCGTCGTGAGGGTGATCAAGCGATCTGAAAGAATTTGGTCGCGCACAAAGGCGTTCCGGTAAAAAAGCACGGCCTTCGAAACATCAAAGGCGATATTGGACTTTACACCGATCGAGCGCAAAAATTCCTGGATCGCTTCGGGTTCATAGGCGGATTTGTCCGCAAGATATTGCTGGAATTCCTCCGGCGTAAGCTGTAACCGCGCGAGCTCCTTCAAGAATCGAATTTTCTCTTCCATATCATCAAGTTTTCGATCGAGGTCCGTTCTGAAGTGCTTCTCCTTGATCAGCCGGCTCCACGTACGCACATCGCGCCACAACTGAATGGGGTCAAACGACAGGGATGTCGCCCCCGCGCCAGCCAAATGCCTTTTGGCGGGCGCGGGAGTGACGACGGTGAACATTTCCACGACGTCGTGGGAATTGCCGGATCCCCGCTTCCGCGGGGGTGACGAAATCTGATAAACCATTTTTTCGATTTCAGAATTGTTCGGAGGAGCGCTGTGTTTGGCCAAAAAAGTCACAAGATTCGCGAGATCTATCCGCTCATATTCAAAATCCCGCACTTTCTCTGCAATTTCCCTAAGCTCTGTCGAATACGATCGCCTCTGAGCCTCGGCGATTTCGTCTTCGATTCGATTTAAAGCGTGTTCAGCAACGGGAAGTGCTTTTTGCGCATCGAGGAAAAGGGCGATTCCGGCATCATAGATATTTCTATTTTCCAAACCTGCGTAACGGCTTTCTTTTTCATTCACGGCAGCCGCAAGGTCAATTCCGCTCAATTCACCGCGGCGGACATACGAATCCAAAACGTCTTTTAGAACTTCCCGTTCAGGAAAAGCGCGCAGGAGAAATGGATCAAGCTCGCCTTCGATTCCTTCAAATGCGACCAGACTCAGCCCGTGGTTTTTCTGCAAATGGTCAATGATCCGCTGGATATTTCTCTGGGCATCGTAACTGGCGTGCGCATCTTGAATGTAGATGACCATCTGATCAGGCTGCGAGCCGGAAAAGCGTGATTCGATGGACCCCAAGTCGGCGGGAAGATTTAGTTTCTCAACATCTAATCGCTGAAAAGCCGGTTCTCCCAGGGCTTCTTGAGCGGACGCGCCGGAAGATAAACCGGGCTCTAAAGCAAACGCAGGAAATGTTGAAGTAAGGGCGAAAACGAATGCCGTAACAACCGCTACGGCGCGAATGAACAGACGGATATTTTTAAATGGATTTTTAATC
>JACQQS010000067.1 GCA_016206925.1 Candidatus Omnitrophota bacterium | reverse complement strand
CTTTCTTTCGGTTACCTTTTATTATGAGTCAACGATTACTTTTTCAGGCTCGCAGGGTTACATTTAATGTGAGTCAATGCGGACTGCGCACAGATTCTTGTATATTGCAGCAAAGCACTGTAGAATACCGCTTTTTAACGCCTGCCCTAATTAAGGTTCTGTGATGTGCGCACAATGAATCAAATACTTGATTTGAAAAGTCCCGCGGTCTTTATTGGTAAACAGGGAAATGGTGTGATCAGTTTTGGTTCCGGCCAGCCCGATCTTCCACCGCCCAAGGAGGTTTTTGAGGGAATCGATCTGAAGCGCGATCTGAGGTACGGTCTGATCCAGGGTGAACTGAAGCTGCGGGAATCGTTGGCTGGGGAGTATCCGGGTTCCACGGCGAAGAATTTTGTCATTACCAACGGCGCCTCCGAAGCGCTGGATCTGATATTCCGAAGCTGGGGCAAGGGCCAAAAGGTGCTCTTGCCGCGGCCGTATTATTATTCCTACCCTCCGATTGTAGAAATGGCCGGCATGGTGCCAGTCTATACTAACTTAGTCGATGGGCGGATTGATCCGGATGATTTCAAGCAAAAAATAAAAGGCTGCCATGCCGTACTGATCAATTCGCCGTCCAATCCGACAGGGCGCGTTGAAGCGGTCGAGACGCTAAAAGAAATTGAAAAAGTGACGCAGAAGCTAGGTGCGTACGTCATCTCGGACGAAGTCTACAAAGACCTGATCTACGAGCGCGAAAATTACCATATTCAAGGCGACCACGTGATCACGGTCAACTCATTTTCCAAGACGTATTGCATGTGCGGCGTGCGCGTGGGGTATCTGTGGAGCGCCGATAAGAATCTCGTGAATAACGTGTGCGAAATAAAAACGCATACGTCGATGAACACCAATCTGGTGGGACAGGATATGGCCATGAGCGCTATGAAAGCGCCCAAGGAATACATCGGCCGCCAGCAGAAGATCTGGCGCGAGCGCCGTGACTTTATCTACCGGGTACTTTCGGATCTGGGTTTTGATCTTTGGAAACCCGAGGGCGCTTTTTATGTATTTCCAAAGTGTAAAAATGCCCGCCAGTTCTTGCAGCTCCTCTATACCGAGTACAAAGTCATCACCTATCTTGGAGAATGGTTCGGCGCACCGGATCGTATCCGCCTGAGCTATGCACTGGATATCCGTCAAATGGAGGAAGGCTTAGAACGGATCCGCCAGGCCATGAAAAAAGTCAGCGTTTTATAAATGCGCATACGATCAACCAATGGAATTTGCAAAATATAAAGATACGAAAGGAATAAGGCATGCCTATTGGAAAAGTGAAGTGGTTTAACGACCGCAAGGGTTATGGATTTATTGAGGTCGAAGACGGTCCGGAGGTTTTTGTACACTACACGGTCATTCAGGGCGAAGGTTTCAAGACGTTGAAGGATGGCGAAGAAGTTTCTTTTGAAACCGTCGAAGGTTCGAAGGGTCTTCAAGCCCGTAACGTAGTTCGTACAGCCCACGTCAGCGCATCGTAATATTCAAATACTGCAGTTGAACTAGCCTTTAATCCACAACTTGTTTGTACGGTTATCGGATTGCCTATGATAGGCATGCGTGTTAGAATTCCCCATTCCGATAAGGTAAATATGTCGAATAAATCCTTCATAAGCGGTTTTGTAATTCTCCCGGTTTCAGTATTTCTCCTGTTTTCATTTCTCCTTTCGTCTTCGTGGGCACAAGTCGGCAAGTTCGCCAGCTCTTTTACCTATGCCGTTAAAATCGGAGACAAAACATTTTTGCCCGTTCTGCCGTTCTGTCTTGAAAATGGAATCGATGCCGAATGGGACGGTGTCGCAAGGAGAGTTATTTTTCGAAAAGCCGGACGTTTTTTAACTTTAATGCCGGACGTTACGTTGGCCAATATTGACGGGGCCGTGCGGCCTTTGGATCAAGCGCCCAAGGAACAGTTTGGCGCATTGCTGATACCCGAAGCATTCACGCGTGCCGATTGGTGGCCCTGGAAATTTTCGGGCGAGACGAAAGAGATTACGCCTGCTCGGCCGCTTGAGCCCAAGAAGCAGCGGATCGTTATTGATCCGGGGCACGGAGGATTTGACCAAGGCGCGGTAGGCGCTTACGGCTTAATGGAGAAAGAGCTCGTGCTTCAAATTTCAAATGAGCTTGCGCGCCAATTGAGCAGTGCCGGCATGGAAGTTGTGATGACACGGACGGACGACCGTTTTGTTCCGCTTGAAGAGCGTTCCAAAATGGCCGCTCAAAGCGAGGGCGGTCTGTTCATCAGCGTTCACGCCAACGCGGCAAAAAGCAAGGCCGCAAGCGGTTTTGAAATTTACTATCTCTCCGAAGCCATCGATGACTATGCGCGCGCGGTGGCGGCTTATGAAAATTCAGCCGTCGAGTTTGAAGTTGATAAGGCAGAGAAACCCCCGGTGGATCCCACGGTCTGGGATATTCTTTTGACGGAAAAGCGGCGCGAGTCGATCATGCTGGCTAAATTGATGAGCGGCCGTTTGACCAGATCCAGACTTACAAAGAATCGCGGCGTAAAGGGCGCCGAGTTCCGTGTCCTGATGAACACGCGGGTGCCCGCGTTGCTGCTTGAGCTTGGTTTTGTAAGCAATCCTCAGGAAGCCAGAAATTTGGCCGACCCGGCTTATCAACGGCAGCTTGTGCTTGTGCTGGAGGAAGGAATACTGGAATATCTCGAAGAATATGAAACGACCAACAGATTCACGATCTAGATTTTTCGTCGAGGCCGCTTCTTATAAAGGAACGTCGCGGCGTGTGCACGTGCCGGCCATCGCATCCCTGGACGACCGGGGCTTTTATTTTGAAGCCGGAGATACCGGCCGCATGAACGCAAGGAGGCCCATAGGCATTTTCGATTCCGGCCTTGGCGGCTTGACGGTGGTCCGGGCAATCCGGAGAGCTCTTCCGAATGAGGACATCGTTTATTTCGGCGATATTGCCAGACTGCCGTACGGCATCAAAAGCCCCGCCCAGATTTTGCGCTGTTCAAAGGACAATACCGAGTTTCTCATGGAGAAGCGCATAAAAGCGCTTGTGGTGGCGTGCAATTCCTCGGCCAGCGCAAGTCTGGACGTTCTTCAAAATTGTTACAAGATTCCCATTATCGCAGACGTAATCCGGCCCGCGGCGGCCGAAGCGGTCCGGGTTACGGAAAATGGGCGCATCGGGATCATGGGTACGCAAGCCACCGTGCGGTCAAGGTTGTATGAGAAATACATCAAGAAGTCCGGCTTCGGGAAATCTTTCCGGGTGTTTTCCGTGGCTGCGCCGCTTCTCGTGCCTTTGGTTGAAGCGGGATGGCTGCGTGATCAAGTGACACGGGACGTGATAGAGCGCTACACCGGTCCCCTTTTGGCGCAGAAGATCGACACGCTTATTTTGGGCTGTACGCATTTTCCTTTGCTGAAGGAGACTATCCGAGAATGCGTCGGAGGAGGGACCCAGATTATTGATGCCGCCCCTTTGCTTGCCGACGGCCTCAAACGAAGTCTTTCACGATCCGGACTTCTGTTCTCGGCGAACGGCCGGTTGGGTAAATTAAAGGTTTACGTGAGTGACGCCCCGGAAGATTTTAAACGCATTGGCGAGCGGTTTCTCGGGGAAAGGCTTTTGGGCGTAAAAAAGGTGAGCTGGTCATGAACACCGCAACGGGCGTCAAGGGCCGGCGCCGCTTTGCGTCGCCGCCACCTGCCCGTGGCCTGGAACCACGGGCAGGTACTGCTCCGGAAACCCCGGGCACGCCCGGAGTGTCCTCCGCTGTCAAGCCGGTTGGAATTACCGAAATATTTTCCTCGCTCCAGGGCGAAGGACCGCATGTCGGCGAACCGCATATTTTTGTGCGCTTTGAAGAATGCAACATTCACTGCGCCTATTGCGACGAGTTGGGCAAGCCGGCCGTTTCCATGGGCTTGGAGGAAGTTTTGAACGAAGTAATAAGTTTGGAGAAATCACGCGGGCCGCATGCGTTCGTGTCTTTGACCGGCGGGGAACCGCTTCTTTATGTGAATTTTCTCGAACCCCTTGCCGGGCATTTGAAAACGGCTGGGTTTAGAATCTACCTTGAGACGAGCGGTATTCTTCCCAAGGCGCTTCTCAGGATCGTGGGTGGGGTTGACGTTGTTGCCATGGATATCAAGTTGAAGAGCATTACGAAGGAAGCGCGGAATTATTTTGAGGAGCACCGGGAATTCCTGCGTTTATCCAAACGTGCGGGAGAAGTATTCGTGAAAATGGTGGTGGGTCCGGAAGTGGATATGGATGAATTTCTCGAAGGCGTTCGCCTGATGAGCAAAGAAAGCCGCGAAACCCTTCTGGTTTTGCAGGGGGTTACGTCGGATCATCTGTCATTCCCGCGCACGCGGGAATCCACAGAACTGGATCCCCGCTTTCGCGGGGATGACATGAACAAGACATTGCTCGATCTTCAAAGGACCGCGCTTCAATTTTTGCCGAATGTGCGCATTATTCCGCGGTTACACATTGCCATGGGGATTCGATAATGGCCAATACAATTCAGAAACAAAAGACGGTTCGCGCGCCGAATTCCTTGCGTAAAGTGCATATCCGGAAAGGTGTTCTCAAGTACGCGAACGGCTCCTGCCTCATCGAGAGCGGGGATACGAAGGTTATCTGCAGCGCTTCCGTGGAGAACAGCGTTCCGCCGTTTCTCCGGGGCAGCGGGAAAGGCTGGGTGACGGCTGAATACGGAATGCTTCCCGCCTCGTGCGCGGAGCGCATCGCCCGCGAACGGAACAAAGTTTCAGGCCGTACGCAGGAAATTCAGCGCCTGATCGGCCGCGCGCTGCGTTCCGTCGTTGATTTGAATCTTTTGGGAGAACGTACGATCACCGTAGATGCGGATGTGATTCAGGGTGACGGTGGGACAAGAACCGCGGCCATTACCGGGTGCTTTGTGGCGCTGGGGCAGGCTGTTGAAAATCTCTTATCGCGCGGCGCGTTGGCGGTCAACCCGATAAAAGATTTTGTGGCTGCGGTCAGCGTTGGTATGGTACGCGGAAAACCGGTGCTTGATCTGGACTACGAACTGGATTCAAGCGCCGATGTGGATATGAACATTGTCATGACCGGCGACGGCCGTCTTGTCGAAGTACAGGGAACCGCGGAACGTACGCCGTTCGATGAAAAACAGTTAATGGTATTGCTTCAACTCGCAAAAAAAGGCATCTCAAAGCTGATTGCCCATCAGCGTCGTTTGGTGAAAATTTAGCCAGTGCGTCTTCTGATCGCAACCACGAATCCGCATAAAGCCCGGGAATTAAAGGGGATTCTTTCCGGCATTCCCGCGCTTCACATTATCACGCCGAAGGAAATTTCAGGTCTGGAGCCCGTTGAAGAAGACGGCAAGAGTTTAAAAGAAAACGCGATCAAGAAAGCCGTTTCGTACGCGAGGCAGAGCGGCTTGATGACCGTTGCGGATGACTCGGGACTGTGTGTGGATGTTTTGGGCGGCGCTCCCGGAGTTTTGTCGGCCAGATTCGCGGGAGAAGAGCAGAATGCGCACAGAAATTGCGAGAAACTGCTCAAGGTGCTTAAAGGTGTCCCGCGCGAAAAGCGTTCCGCCGGATTCGAATGCTGGATTGCCCTGGCTGACCCCGAAGCACTTATCGCAACTTTTTCCGGAAGTGTGAAAGGAATTATCATTGAGGAACTCCGGGGAAAGAATGGATTCGGCTATGATCCCTTATTTCTCTATCCGGAGTTAAATCAGACATTTGCAGAAATCCCTGCCGATCTAAAGAACCGAATTTCCCATCGTGCCTTGGCGCTGGTTGCATTAAGAAAAGAGCTCCCACGTTATCTCACAGGCCGGAAAAAACCCCTGGACAAGTAGCCGATATTGTGTAGAATTCCTTGCTACTTCATGACTTACGATAATCGCAACAAAGGCCAGCTTGTCTTCCCGAAATATGGATATTCGGATAAGAGCGCTGGCCTTTTTCAATCTGTGCTAAGAGGCATTCGGCATGCTCAATAAAGATAAGATTCTAAACAAAATCAGAGAAAATCGAAGCACCATTGTGCAAAAGTACCATGTTAAACGTTTAGCTTTGTTTGGATCTCATGCTCGAGGAGAAGGTAGATTTTCGAGCGATATTGATTTTGTGGTGGAATTTGATCATAAGTCATTTGATGCCTACATGGGATTGAAGAATTTTTTAGAAGAACTCTTTAATTGTCGGGTCGACTTAGTTCTACCGGATGTTATCAAGCCTCGGTTACGTGACAGGATACTTGGGGAACTGGTAGATGCCGCGTGATTACCGGGTTTATTTAGACGATATTATTGAAGCGGCTAACAAGATAAATTCTTATACTACCAAGCTTGACCTTGCAGGTTTCGGAAGAGATTCCAAAACCATCGATGCTGTCGTTCGCAATCTAGAAATAATTGGGGAAGCAGTTAAAAACTTACCAGCCGATTTTCGTTCCAAGCATCCTCGGGTAAATTGGAAGAAAATAGCTGGTTTGAGAGACATCCTCGTTCACGAATATTTCGGCATCGATAACGACATAGTTTGGGATATTGTCCAGAATGAACTTCCGGTATTGTTGAACCAAGTTAAGCGAATCCTCGACGGTTAAGTAAAGGTTGCTTTAAGGAGACGTTAATGGAGAAGGATAAAGCGCCAGCGAGGAAATCGTGGATTGCTAAACTTTTCCTCATAGTTGGTCTGGTCATTGTTAATGGGGTTATGTTTTTCATTTTTTTAAGATGGTCTCGATCTTTATTTTATACTGTTTTCTTCATGATTTTTGGTGGTGTTCCATCCTTGATTCTAGTAATCTGCGCATTTCGTCCCAGCCCGTTTCAGCCGCCAAGAGATTCAGAGCAATATCCTGTAGAACCTGGTCCAGATTAGGACGGGGACGGCGTATTTTAAGCGGGCGTATCCCATGAAAATTTCGGAATAAAAATCGCGGAAATTTTCAGGGATTGCCAGTTTTAACGTTACGGGCGTATAGCTCAGTTGGTTAGAGCACTACCTTGACATGGTAGGGGTCAGAGGTTCGAGTCCTCTTACGCCCACGGAAAAAGCCGTACGCGGCACGATTCTTCATGAGTGAAATTTTTGTAACGAACGAACTCGATAAGCTCAGGCACAGCGCCTCCCATATTATGGCGGAGGCCGTAAAAAAGCTTTACCCCGCCGCGAAGCTGGCCATCGGTCCCGCAATTAAAGACGGGTTTTATTACGACATCGATTTTCCCGAGCCCGTAGGAGAAGATGTTCTGCCGCGCATCGAAGAAGCCATGCGGGGCATTGTCGAGCGGCGTTCGAAATTCAAACAACTCTTCATGAAGCGCGAAGAAGCGGTCAAGTTCTTTGAAAAGAAAAGAGAGCCGTACAAGGTCGAAATCATCAAAGGAATCGCGGACGCGGAAGTCTCCCTTTTTGATCAGGGTGAATTTGTAGACCTTTGCCGTGGGCCTCATGTTGAGCATACGGGGCTGGTTAAGGCCTTCAAGCTTCTAAATACCGCCGGTGCTTACTGGCGGGGCAAAGAAACCAATCCGATGCTCACGCGCATTTACGGCACGGCGTTTGCGGCTGAGAAGGATCTGAAAGAATATCTGGATAGGCTGGAGCTCGCTAGGAAGCGCGATCACCGCATTCTGGGGAAACAGCTGGATCTCTTCAGTTTTCATGTGGAAGCGCCGGGCATGCCATTTTATCATGCCAAAGGCCAGACCATTCTTCAAATCATCCTCGATCATTGGCGGGCCGTTCACCGGCAGGCCGGCTACATTGAGGTGAAAACGCCAATGGTGCTTTCGGATGAGTTGTGGAGAAAAAGCGGCCATTATGATCATTACAAGGAAAACATGTTTTTCACGGAGAGCGACAAGCGCCCTCTGGCCATTAAACCGATGAACTGTCCAGGCGGCACGCTGATTTATAAGAGCGCGAAGCGGTCGTATAGAGATCTGCCCATTCGAATGGCGGAACTTGGCCTGGTTCACCGGAACGAAGTCAGCGGAGCGCTTCATGGTTTATTTCGTGCCAAGGCCTTTACGATCGACGATGCCCATGTTTTCTGCACCGAAGAGCAGATCGGCGATGAAGTAGCGGCCGTGATTCGCTTGATCCGCGAAATGTACAAAGTTTATGGATTCGAGTCCATTCAGGTGCATCTTTCCACCCGCCCGACCGAGTCAATGGGTTCGGATGCGATTTGGGAAAAAGCTACGAGCGGCCTCAAGCAGGCTCTTCAGAATAATAAGTTGGATTATACGATTGCGGAAGGCGGGGGCGCCTTCTACGGTCCCAAGATTGATTTTGAAGTGGAAGACTCGCTTGGCCGCACCTGGCAGTGCGGGACCATTCAACTGGATTTCCAGATGCCCGAGCGTCTCGACCTGGCCTATACCGGTACGGACGGGACAGATCACCGTCCGGTCATGGTTCACCGGGCTATATTTGGTTCCGTTGAGCGTTTTTTTGGTATACTAATCGAGCATTTTGGCGGGGCCTTTCCGGTATGGCTCTCGCCGGTTCAGGTGGTGGTTGCAAGCATTTCCGAGAAGCAGGAGGAGGTTGCTTCCAAAGTTTGTGAACAGCTTTTTGCGGCAGGCGTGCGAGCAGAACTGGATATCCGGGCGGCCAAGATAAGTTACAAAATCCGTGAGGCTGAAGCCGGAAAAGTCCCCTATATTGCCGTGGTAGGAGACCGGGAAGCAGAATCGAAACAGGTTGCTTTGCGCGGCCGAGGCCGCCGGGACTTAGGCAGTTTTAAAATCGATGATTTGATTTCCAAAATCGGGAAAGAAGTTGAAGTAAAAGCGCTGTAGGAAATAAAAAAGAGGAGGAGGACTGCTATTGCTACGGTAAACATACGCGTTAATGATCGTATTCGAAGTCAGACGGTGAGAGTTATTGGAGAAAAAGGTGAACAGATCGGCGTTCTGCCCATTCAACAGGCGCTTGAGCGCGCCGAGAAAGCCGGTTTGGATCTGGTAGAAGTTGCACCGAGCGCCAACCCGCCGGTTTGCCGGATCATTGATTTTGGCAAGTATTTATATGAAGTCGAGAAGAAAGAGCGCTCGGCCCGAAAGAAACAGGTTGTAGTGCACGTGAAGGAGCTGCGCTTTCGGCCAAAGATCGGCGAGCATGATTACCAGACAAAGCTTAGAAGCGCCATCCGGTTTCTTGAGCGGGGCGACCGGGTTAAAGTCACGATGATGTTCAGGGGACGGGAAGCGGCGCACCGAGAGGGAGGCATTCGGGTGCTTGAGCGGCTTCTGGAGGATTTGAATGATTACTCGGAGGTCGAGAAAAATTATACGCTCGACAACCAATCGATCGTGAATATACTTGCACCCAGGAAAAAGTCCAGCAGGAAAACAGTGACAAAATCCGTTGGTTTGGATCAGAAAACCAATACAAACGCAAGCCAGGAAAACGCGGACGAGGAAAATTCCAGCCTCAATGACGTTGGCGCTGATGGTTCTGGCGATGAAGATGTTCAGGAGTAGGCGTAAATATGGGAAAGCGAATAAAACTCAAAACAAATAAAGCAGCGCGAAAGCGCTTCAAAGTCACGGCGACAGGGAAAGTTTTGCATATGAAACCGTTTCGGCGCCACCTGCTTTCGGGCCGGAATTCAAGCCGCAAGCGGCGTTTGCGCAAAGGGTCCCTTTCCAACCGTGTTTCTGCCCGCGTGATCAAGGCGCTTTTAGCCAGCTGACATCGAAAGGTAGAAGGTAAAGTGCGAAAAACAGTAAGTCATTTTTTACTCTTTGGACTTTTTCGTTTTGAATTTTTACTTTAATTGAGGAGGTTTTAATCCATGCCACGTTCTACCAATGCGCCCGCGTCGAGACGCCGCCGCAAGAAAGTCTTGAAGCGTGCCAAAGGCTTTGTCGGAGGGCGGCGTAAGCTTTATCGAACGGCTCAAGAAACCGTTAACCGGTCGTTCGTCTATGCCTATCGCGACCGCAAGGCCAAGAAGCGTAATTTCCGCCGGTTGTGGATCGTGCGCCTCAATGCGGCGTGCCGGCAGAACGGTATAAGCTACTCCCGGTTTATGAAAGGGTTAAAACAGGCGCGCGTCGAGCTGGACAGGAAAGTGCTTGCCGAGCTGGCGGTTCGAAGCGCTTCCACATTCGCAAAGCTCGTAGAAATCGCCAAGGAGCATTTGCGTCAAACCGAAACCGCTCCGGCCTCTGCTCGTTAACCCGTCTGGTTTTTCGGGCGGCCGAAACGTCCTTTCTCCATCAGCGAAACGCACCGGTCATGGATATCACGAATCTGATTGACGAAGCTCTGGAAAAAATAAGCCGGGCTTCTGCGCCGGACATTCTTGAATCCGTCCGCATCGAATATCTCGGACGGAACGGACAGATTACGAAGCTTCTCCGCTCCATCGGCAGTCTTCCTTCGGATCAAAGGTCTGAGGCCGGCCAGGAAGCCAATGCCGCCCGTGAAAAAGTTGAAGCAGCCCTGACCGAACAATTTTCCAGAATTGCCCACCAACCTAAAAAATCTAAAATTGATACAACGTTGCCAGGCATCCGGCCTCTTCGAGGAGCATTTCACCCGGTGCGGCAGGTCATTCAGGATGCCCGCGCCGTTTTTCGCCGCCTCGGCTTTGAATTTGTGGAAGGCCGGGAAGTAGAGACCGAATTTCATAATTTTACCGCTCTGAACATTCCCCTGGACCACCCCTCACGGGATGCGTTCGATACGTTCTACACCAAAGGAAAAAATCTTTTGCGCTCTCAAACCTCCACCGTTCAGATCCGGGTCATGGAAACACGCAAGCCGCCGCTGCGCATCATCGCGCCCGGCCGCGTTTACCGTCCGGATACGGTTGACGCTTCTCATTCTTTCATGTTTCACCAAATCGAAGGCCTCTTGGTCGACGATAGATCCACCTTTAGCGATCTGAAGGGTGTCATCAACCTGTTCTTGAGGCAGTTTTTCGGAAAGAATGTAAAGAGCCGCTTCCGCCCGCATTTCTTCCCGTTTACAGAGCCGAGCGTCGAAGTAGACATGAGCTGTATTCTTTGCGGTGGAAAAGGCTGTATGACTTGTAAACGTACAGGCTGGCTTGAAATTATGGGTGCCGGAATGGTAGATCCGGCCGTATTCCAGAGCGTCGGCTATCCCTCCGGGAAATATCGGGGTTTTGCCTTCGGAATGGGCGTCGAGCGGATCGCCATGCTTCGTCACGGTATCCAGGACATTCGATTGTTCTACGAAAACGATCTAAACTTCCTGAGACAATTTTCATGAAAGTCTGCCTCGATTGGGTGAAAGATTACGTGAATGTCAAGGACAAGCCGCCGATGCTTGCCGAACGCTTGACGATGCGCGGTTTAGAGGCGCATATTTCCGTTGATGACCGGGGATCCGGCCTTGCCGTTTTTGATACGGAAGTTACCAGCAACCGCCCGGACTGGCTTTCACACGTGGGCGTTGCTCGCGAGATTGCCGCCGTGAGCGGGGGAAAACTTAATCTGCCGGGTTCTAAGTTTCCGAAAGGCAAAATGCCGTGGGAATTATCCGGCGAAACGATCCGGGTCCGCATCGAAGATAAAAAGCGCTGTCCTTATTACTCCTGCGTTGTTCTGGAAGGCGTAAAAGATGAGCCTTCCCCAAAATTTATGCATGACCGCCTTACGACCTGTGGTCTCCGGCCGGTGAGTCTGGTGGTTGACGTAACGAATTATGTTCTGCTCGAATTGGGCCAGCCGCTTCACGCTTTTGATCTGGATCTTTTGACGGAGCGTGAAATCATTGTCCGCACTGCACGGCCGGGCGAAAAAATCCGGGCCATAGACAGAAAAGAATACGCGCTCGCTAAGGAAGATCTCGTCATTGCCGACCACAATCATCCCGTAGCCATTGCCGGGGTTATGGGAGGTATGGAATCGGAGTTTGGTCACAAGACAAAAAGAGTTCTGCTTGAGTCGGCTTATTTCCAGCCGCGGACCGTGCGCGTGACCTCGAAGCGTCTTGCGCTTATGAGTGAATCGTCTTACCGGTTTGAGCGGGGGGTCGATCCGCTTTTGGTTGATGCGGCAAGGGACCGCGCCGTTTATCTGATTGCAAAATACGGATCGCTCGAAAAAATCTCACATGTGCACAAAGCAGGGCGTGTTGCTTTTGAAAAACGTAAAATCACCCTTCACCTTCCTGATATGGACCGCATACTTGGCCTTAAGATTCCGCCGCCGGCCGTTCGAAAAATCTTTTTCCGTCTGGGTCTCGGTGTTCGCCCGAAGACGAAGAGTGTTATCGAAGTTACCGTGCCAAGCTTTCGCCCGGATTTAACCAGACCCATTGATTTGGTTGAGGAAGCAGCGCGGATTTATGGATATGACCGCATTCCCGAAACGATTCCGACGGGGTTGCTTCCTGGCGCGTCCGAGGTAAAGATTTTGGAAATAGAAGAGGCGGCAGCGCAATTTTTGGCGGGCGCGGGGTACTTTGAAGCGGTGAGCTTCAGTCTGGAAAATGATGACGTACTTCGCCGTCTGAGTTTTCTTGCCGCCGATGCAACGACAATCGTCAATCCGCAGAATAGGGAATTAACGGTGATGCGGCCCTCGCTTGCGCCCGGCCTTTTGCGTGCTTTTGCGCTGAACGCAGATCACGGTGCGGAAAGCATCCGGCTTTTCGAGATCGCCCGTGTCTTTGGCCCGGAAAGCGAGGGAAAATTGCCGGCAGAGGAAGCGCACGCGGCCTTTATCTTATCGGGCAAGAAAGATTCTGGCTGGGGAGGATCAAACCGGAAGGCGGGCTTTTTTGATTTAAAGGGTTTGGTCGAATCATTTCTAGAGACGCTAAACATTCAAACGTATGATTTCCGGCCGTACTCGCATAAACTTTTTGCGGAAGGCGAAGCGCTTGAGGTTTTTGTCGGCGGTGAAGCCGTAGGCTATTTCGGCGCGCTTGGCCGCGAGCCCCAAGCGGTCTTTGGATATAAGGAAGGCGGGTGTTTTGCCGAAATCAACCTTACACGGCTCGTGCCGCATTGCAGCAAGATTGTCAAATACGTTCAGCCGTGCAGGTTTCCCTCTGCAAAGAGAGATATCGCGCTTATCGTGGGCGAGGATGTTTCGAGCAGTTCGATTGCGGAATGCATTAAACGCATGGGAAGAGAATGGGTACGTAAGGTCGAAGTGTTCGATGTGTTCCAGGGCGGATCCATTCCTGAAGGTAAAAGAAGCTTGGCATTCTCTGTGGAATATGGTTCTGAGGAACGGACACTCACATCGGAAGAAGTAAATGATCTGCACCGGAAAATCGGAACGGAATTGACAAACAATTTCAATGCCCAAATCCGCTGAAATTCTTGCTTTTCCATGGAGCTTGGCAGCGACAAATTTGTAAATCGGCAACAATCTTGTTCAATTCAAAGAACTACTCAATAAAACATCATTTCCGCAAACGTAATCTTTTCAGCATCCTAGGACGATGGATGTCAATGGGCATGCTAATTGCTGGAGTGAAGAAAATGTAGTCTGTTTGGACGTCGCACGGCAAGCTGTGTGACGTCCAAAATTATTTTGCATTGGCTGGGAGCTTTTGTTAGACTACCGCCCTGTTTTTTTACCACCAACGCTAATGATCAACAAAGTACTTCACCGGAGGTAGACAAAATGACGACATTGGTTACTGAAACGGATCGGCAGGGAGCGGCCGGGGAACTGGCGCGCCCGACCAATCCTGAAGAAGTTAGGAAATATTGCAAACAGCACAACCTGAAGCTGGTTGATTTTAAATTCAATGATTTACCCGGTCTCTGGCAGCACTTTAGCATTCCTGTTGAGGACCTCGTTGAGTATGACAACGTAAAGAACAGCATTTGGCAGGAAGGTATCGGATTTGACGGTTCCAGCATCCGCGGGTTTCAGAAAATCCAGGAGTCGGATATGATTCTTATCCCCGATCCGGCCACGGCTGTTGTTGATCCCGTTTGTAAGTACCCTACGCTTTCGGTGATATGCGATATTTACGATCCCATTACGAAGGAAGCTTATTCTCGCGATCCCCGGTATATTGCAAAAAAAGCAGAAGAGTACCTAAAGAAAACCAAAATTGCGGATACCAGTTATTGGGGCCCGGAAGCGGAATTCTTCATATTTGACGATCTCCGTTTTGATACGGCCGAGAACCACTCCTTTTACTACTTGGATTCGGTGGAAGGCAGCTGGAACACTGGCCGCGATGAAAAGCCCAACCTGGCCTACAAGCCGCGGTTTAAAGAGGGCTATTTCCCGGTTCCTCCGCACGACACATTGCAAGATATCCGTTCCGAGATTATTCTTGAATTGCGCCGCGCCGGAGTGCCTGTAGAAGTTCATCACCATGAAGTAGCCACCGCCGGTCAGTGCGAAATCGATATGCGTTTCCAATCGCTTGTCCGGATGGCAGACAACCTCATGATGTACAAATATGTCATTAAGAACGTTTCACGAAGGTATGGCAAAGTGGCTACGTTCATGCCGAAGCCGATCTTTAACGATAATGGTTCGGGAATGCACTGCCATCAAAGTTTGTGGAAGGACGGTGTTCCGCTTTTCCACGATCCGAAAGGCTACGCGCAGATTTCCGAGATGTGCAAATATTACATCGGCGGCCTTCTAAAGCATGCGCCGGCCATTCTGGCATTTGGGGCGCCGACAACCAATTCATACAAAAGGCTCGTGCCTGGTTTTGAAGCTCCTGTGAATTTGGTTTACTCGGCCAGAAACCGTTCGGCCGCCTGCCGTATTCCGATGTATTCGGCAAGTCCGAAGGCAAAGAGGATCGAATTCCGTTCTCCGGATCCGAGCTGCAACGGTTACATTACCTTTGCGGCAATGTTGATGGCCGGTCTCGACGGAATTCAGAATAAGATCGATCCGGGCCAGCCAGTTGACAAGAATCTCTATGAATTGAGCGAATCGGAGAAGAGGGGGATTAAAAACGTTCCCGGATCTCTCGAGGAATCGCTTAATGCGCTTGAGAAGGATCATGAGTTCTTGCTGAAGGGCGATGTTTTTACCAAGGACGTCATCGAGACCTGGATTGAATACAAATGGACGCAGGAAATCGAGCCGATGAAACTGAGGCCGCATCCCTACGAGTTCCACCTGTATCACGACGTTTAATTTTATTCGATTAAAGAATTGCAAAACCCGGAGTGCGGAAACGTGCTTCGGGTTTTTTGTCTCTAGCCTTGGATTAATCAGAAACGTGTATGGGTGTCAAGTGGCGACGTTTATGACGGGGGCAAATGTGACGCCTTGGAAAACAACTGTTGTACCGCTTCCCGCGCCGTCTGCATCTTGATATTGAAGACCATTTACCGAGGTAGCCGCATCGAAATTGATAACCGCTTCGGTTACCCCGCCTTCCTTGCAAGACACATTCATGGTGCCTGTTTCTGTGCGTGGGCAGCACGCGAAGTTATTGAGATTGACGGTAAGCGTGCCGGTTGTATTCGCGTTTAAGTTTGTCGAACCGCTGGTCTCTCCGGTTCCGTCTACCCTGAAAGTTAAGGAAGCGCTGGTAACGAGAACCCGATAGAAATTGTAAGTCCCTTCCGGGATTTTGGCTTCTCCGAGGAATGTACCCACATTTTGGCCGCTTAAAGCCACCAGATCGAGCGCCGCAGTGTTATTGTCAAAAACCGTAAAAAATGTGGCCCCGCCGTCTTTCGAAACCTCGAGCTTTTGAACCGTTGTGTTGAATGCCGTTAAAGTGTCGGCAGCGGGAGAAGAAGCGACCAGCGTCAAAAGAATATATACCGGTATGGGAGCGATAGATATTACCCATTTTTTTAAGAGATTATGTTCCATTGAGCTTCCTTTAACGATCCGTGAGGTTGCCTCGGAATGTTCCCGCTCCAATAATATACAAAGCCTCATCCTCGATATCCGTAATAAGCCAGCGGCCGTCCACCTTCCGAAAACGGACAATATTATTTGCCCCGCGCCTTTGGGAGGCGTCGTCCCATCGCTTTCGAAAATCCACCCGCAGCAAGGCTACGTCGTCCTTAACTTCAATTTCCGCGATCTGAATCTGAAGATTGAGCGCCGCGTTAAGATCGAAGGTATCCTCCATTCGTTCCTGGAATAAAACGAAATTATCGTAGTTTTCCTTATCAAAATATCCCAGGAATTGGCTGAGCCGTTCATCGGTGTATACGTCACGAATTTCGTCAAACAGAGATTGAAAGATTTCGTAGAGCCGGCGGTTTTGGAAGCGGATAACAACCGCGTAGTTAGCGGCACCCGCCCCGCGCCGGATGAGAACCGTGAAGTCACGCGAACCTTCGCCGGGATCAAACTCAAACGTAAACCGGCTGTCCGTAACAACGGCTGTCTCCCAGGTCTTTCCCGCGCTGAGCAAGTACTCTATTTCTGAGGCATCGGTGAAACCTGAAAATTGAATCCGTCCCGCGATCAGATCTCTATCGGTGAGTTGAACTTCGCCGAGCATGGGGGCAGGGATGTGGTTCACCGTTACACGGTCTACGCCTAAATCGGGAGATGCCGCGACGGAGAGCATGAAAAGAAGAACGGCCGCTGCTGCTTTTCGCATTAACCGCGGCTTGTGACTACGTTTTTCCATAAATTTCCTAGAAAAACTGTGTAAATCTCAGCGTGAATATGTCTTCGCCATAATCGCGCGTGGTGTTCTTGTTATTACGGTCGTCTCTCCGGAATGAGGCTTCGACCGTACGGCTCGGATCCCCGAAGAGGTAATGCTCGATCTCGATATCAAATATATTCCTCTCTTCGACATCGCCGAGAATCTGGTTGTTTTCATCGCGCAGCAGGTAGTAAAAACGAAGATTCGTGTTTTTGCCGCGTATCTCGCAGCCGAGACGGAGCCGCACCATGTTGTCCCAATTTCGCGTAGTGGGATTGGCTTCCTGCTCTACCTCTACCGAACCGAGGGGGGAAAACCTGAAATCGCCGACAGCGAAATATCCCTTGAGCCCCGCATCGACCACGTGAGCCCGCCGGTCGCTTGTCAGCGTAATATCATCCCTTTTCTGAACCCGCCTGTAGCCTCCCCAAGCCGTTGTGTTTTTGATCTTCGTCTGCGCTTTCCAGTACATGCTGCGTGTATTATTGTCTGTAGTAACATGGTCACCCGACTTCCGGCGCGTCAGGTAGAATTCCGCGATGAGCTCCGTGGCCGTATGACCGGGGATGGGCCGGATCGTGAATTCCAGATCGTGCTTTCGGGTTTTGGTGGTGGCCGCCAGACCATCCTTTGTGTTGTTGTGGAAATAATTAAATTGATATTTTGTTGACACATATTGGCCGATTTCCACTTTGTGCCGGAAATAATGCTCCTCTCGGTCTGTTTTTAAAATGCCGCTCAGTGCTGCAAAATTCTCTCCGGCGTATTCGTACCCGTAATAAGAACGGCTTGTGAAATATTTATGATCTGTAATCAACAGGTCCATATCGGTTCGTGCGCCGAGATCTCCCTTATTTTTTACTCTTAGGTCTTTGGCGTTTGCATCGGTCCACGCGTAGGCAAATTCTCCGCGCGCATTGAAACGGTCGAAAAGATGGACCTCAACGTCATTGCTGAAAATATCGTGATGGTCCGGAGTGGCGCCCGAGCTGTCGGAGGTTGCCTCATCGTCCCTGGAGTCAGCAAAGTTGCAGCCAAACTTTACATGCTCGTTAACATCTTGCTCGATGCGCACGCCGCTCACATAACGTTGAAAGGCTTCAAATTCCTGATCGTCGTAAAAATCATCCCAGCGTGGCTTGTTTACGCCAAAGACGGCCGTGATGCCCGTTTGGCCTGCGGAAGTCTTGATATGATGGTAGGCCTTTACGCCTTTGAGCGACTGGCTCAACGTGTAATGCGAAAAATAAGTGTATTCATCGCCTAGGACGAGCCCGTATTGATCATCCTTTTCTTTAACGGCAAGCCGCAGGCGCTTAGCGGAGAAGTTTTTGATCTCATAATAACGATTGTCCGTTACGCGGATATTGGCGTTCATGTCCACGTTAACGTTTTCCGTAAGACGGTCGCGATAGTTCAAATCGAGGTCGTGATAAAAGAAGAAGCCGTGTTCATAGAAACTTCTATTGCCGTTGCCCTCCCGACGGTGAGAATCTACACCAGTCGCGAAGGATCCGGAGAATTTTTCTTCGAGGAGTTTACGGGCACGCTTGACAAGCGTTTCTTCAGACGGGATCACTTGAATTTCCAGGCCGCTTATGTCATCCGGAATTCCGCTGACCGATATGCGCAATGAATCGCTGTAGACTTCTGATACAATACCACGGGCGATTTCCGCACTGCCTTTTGTCAAAACAGCGGTGTCTCCGGAAAATATATGAATGTCCCTCGCGATATCTACGAGAGCAATGTCTCGAGATGAATCAGCGGCAAGCACGATGCCTGTGTTGTTTGCAAAAAGAGGCTCGCATGCCAGCAAGCTGTATAAAATGAGGGCCGATAGGTGGGAAGCTAGTCTAAAGAGAGTGTTTCGGGACAATGAGTGTGTTTTAATATTCCTTGCCTCTATCGTTAAGCTAAATAGATATTCGGCACAAGAACTAAAGCGCTTAAATTGTATTTGGTCGTCCTTTTTGATTCAAGAACTGTTTAGGGCAGGCCCAGCGGGTATGGGAAAAGGCCTTAATATCCGATAATTAAAGGGCAATGAGCATCGCCAGCAATTATTGAATTTGAATTCACAGTTACGGAAAGTTAATATTACCGGCATGTTTAAAGTTGGAAAACTTTTTTCTGGACTCCTGCTTCTGGCCATTCTCGTCGCGTATTTGAATGCCTGCGTACGGCTGGGGGTGAAGCGGTTTCCCGATCATGAAATGTTAAGGTTTGACGATACTGCTGTCGGCCAAACCCGGGCCTACAAGGAATACAAGACGCTGGTTCCGGGAGAAAGGGCGCGTATTTCCTATTTGCTGTGGCGGATGGAATATTCGAATCTCAATTTTTGGAGAAACGGCGCGACATACACCGGCCGTGAAGGCGCGGGGTGGCTCCGCTGGAAAATGAGGAAATTTTATCCAGATGTAAGGACGGCAGACGAATTCATCAGCCGGGCAGCCTCGCGCTCGGAGAAGTCCATGGTCCCTTACAGAGTTAGCTGCCCGCAGTACGGATGTTTCCATGAACTTTCGCGCGTTTTGGAAGACGAGCTCAAGGTGCTCGTTGAATTTGAGCAGGAGCAAGAAAAAATTTCTCTCGCCGCCGCAGAGACAGCCGCTTCACCGCCTAAAGCACATATGCTCCAGGCACCGTTGCCGGCCGTTGTCACCTCACCCATCCCTGAAACAACGCTTGAGGCGTCTCCGGGCATCGCTTTGACAACGAATCCAAACCCTTCGCCGGCACCGACGACGGAAGGTGAGATAAAAGGTGAGATAAGCGGATTGGATCATCTGGTCAAAAAGGTTCCCGAGAAGGATCCGGCGGTTGTCTGAACAAATTTAAAAATAGCCCCCGCCGCACGATCAGCCGCACGTCCGTCTCCCAGCTCACCCAAAACGGATTTCAAATCTCGCTTCATCTTTTGTATCGACTCCGGATTGTTCAGATAAAACAAGGCTCTTTGGGCAATGGCCTCGGGGCGGGCCTTGTGCTGAATAAATTCGGGGATAATCATCCGCTTAGCAAGGACGTTTGCCATTCCGATGAACGGGATTTGCATGAGATTTCGCGCAAAGAGGTAGGTCAAATATGCGGTTTTATAGATGAGCAGGAACGGAGCTTGAAGAATAGCCGCCTCAAGAGTAGCCGTGCCGGAACACACCAGAGAAAAGTCAGCGGCCGTAAGCAGTTCCTGCGATCCGCCGTTTACACGGACAATTTTTAAACCGCTAAAATCAGCCAGAATCTTATCGAAAACCGGCTTCTTAACCGTTCCAGAACAGCTTACAAAGAATACCGTCTTCGGCCGGCTTTCGGCAATGATTTTTCCAGCATCGAGCATTACCGGCAGAACGCGCGTTACTTCCTTTTCTCTTGAGCCCGGTAGAAGGCCGATGACGGTCTCTTTCTCTGAAACACCGTATCGTGCGCGGATCTCGCTCGCTTTGAGATTCCGGTTTATTTGATCTATGAGCGGATGCCCCACCCATTCCACATCCAATCCTGTGCCCCGGTAAGCTTCTCGTTCGAATTTAAATAACGTAAGCATTTTGTGCACCGAGCGCGCAATGGTGTATTTCCGGAAGGGAGCCCAGGCCCAAATTTGCGGCGATACATAGTAAATGACGGGGAAACGCTTCTTGATTTTTTTGGCCAGACGGATATTGAATCCGGGGAAATCAATCAAAATGACGGCAGCGGGTTTCAAGCGGTCGACGGCATTCAACGCTTGCGAGAAAACTTTTTGGAACTTTCCGTATTGCCTGATCACGTCGGTGAAGCCGAGCGCCGCAATGGAAGGCAGGTTAAATATGATTGTGCAGCCGGCCGCTTCCATCAAATGTCCGCCGAGGCCGGTAAATGATATAGAGGGGTCGAGCTTCCTTAATGCCGTGATGAGATCGGCGCCGCGCTGGTCGCCGGAGTGTTCGCCCGCAACGAGGAAAAACGGTTGCTTCATGGCTTGCGGGAGCTGGTCAGGAGCGCTTCGAAGTTATCTTTGATCTGGACGGTAATATCGAGGGCAACATTCAAAGCATCCCGGGAAGCGCGGTCGGCCTGGCGCTGGTTTGCGGGAAGCCGGATCTGTTCGATAAAATTCATAAGTTCCCGCTTGAGCGGTTCGGTCGATTTTTCAACGTGGATATGCCGGTAAGATATTTTAGGACCGTCCTTGGTGTAGATTTTGACTTCCTGATTTCCGTAATCGATCGAAACGTATGCGTCGTCTTGGAAAATGCGGATCTTTCTTTGCGGTTCTGGCGTGAGACGCGAGGCCGTGATATTGGCAACGCAGCCGCTTTCGAAACGGAGGCGCGCGTTCGCCAAATCTTCGTAATCGCTCAGCACGCGGATGCCTACAGAGTCCGTCCGGGTAATGGGCGATTTCACGAGATTGAGCACAATATCGATGTCGTGAATCATTAAATCCAGAACCACGCCGCAGCTCGCCGCTCGTTCCTGGAACGGGCCGAGGCGGTGCACTTCAATGAACCGGGGTTCTTTCAGAATTTTCTGGACTTCAAGCCAAGCGTTATTAAACCGCTCAACGTGCCCGCTGGCGAGCACCAAATCATTTTTTTCGGCAATCTCTATTAAATGGTCCGCTTCTTCGAGCGTTGCGGTGACCGGCTTCTCAATGAGGACGTGCGCTCCAGCCTCGAGAAATTCACGCGCTACTTCGTAATGCAGGCGGGTGGGTACGGCAATACTTACGGCGTCCACATTTCCGATCAAGTCGCGGTAAGATTGAGTGAACGGGACTTTTAATTTCTGCGCAACTTTTTCTCGCTCGGGGTTTATGTCGGCAATTTTGGCCAATTCAATGTCCGGAAGTTCCTTATAAATTCTCGCGTGGAATTTTCCGATGTGCCCGGAACCGACAACCCCTACTTTTAGTTTAGACATTTTAGGAAATCCTTCTGCCGTAAAGAGTTATGCTCAAAAAAGCCGCGAATTATAACAATTCTTGGCTGGCGCGTCAAACAACTTTAGAACAACAACTTTTAGAAAGCTTCTAGAGCGGGGAGGTAATTTGACAAGTATCTCGGACATTGTGCTATGATTCCCGCCACGTCTGATTTGGAGCCTGCCATATGAAGTCCTGGTTTAGTAAGTTCCAGAAACGGCTGGCGGTTTGTTTAACAGTATGCTTGTTGTTTCAGCCACCCGTCTACGCAACGATCAATTCACGGGCCGAATCTGTTGTTAATCCGTGTTGGTTTTCTCCCGATTTTTGCCCTCCGCCTCCACCGCAATTAAGTCTTACTTTGCATCTTAACGCCGTCACTCCGTTCACGTCTATCCAGCAAATTGCCCCTCCCTCTCTGACTGTACCACGCGGTGTAATGGTAACTTTCGAGGCGAGAGCTAATCTCATTGTCGATGACTTCGCTTGGTTTGGGGCAACAGAGTTGTCACAGACAAGCACCTCATCGACGGCAAGCGTTTCGTTTTCCGCTTCCGCACGCCCAATTGCTCAAAAGCTTACCACAACAACCGCGGATGCCGGTGATTCTTTAACAAGCGCCGCCACGACTACAGCTACTCTACCGACGACTTACACGGTGAAAGTAACCCCCATGAAAAAGATGCCCGATGGGACTTTTCAACCGATCGGCAATAAAGCCAAACCCATTACGGTTAATGTAACGAGTGACGATGCTTCACAAGTGACGATAAGGATTGCGGAGGAAAATGACAGTCCTATGACAGGGCCTGCCGGGAAACATTGGCTGTTACATGGTATTACATCATCACCTTCCGGTACCGATTACAGGCATCTCATCCAATGGACCGGCGGCGGAATGCCTGAAAGCGGTGTGGGCTTCACTTTTTCAACAGCCTACAACACGAAAGGCGCATACACGCTTAAAGCCGGATCGACTTCAAGTCTTCAATTTGAAATCTACAACCTCACAGTAACTTGGGGCAGTATGTTTGGACAAACGGTGTGGTACGGATATCCCATCATCTTTACGGCTACGACCGATCCGCCAAACTTTGAGCAAAACGTGTCTTGGCGTGTCGACACAATAGGCGATATGCGCACCCATGCCGATCCCACATCAGGTACTGGAGCTAACTTTACAACGACGTTTACGAACCCACCGCTCGACAACCGCTTCTGGGCCCAAGTCTATGCTGACGGCATAGGTGTTTTCAACGATACCGATCCGAGGCCGCCAATTCTCTCGCCACGTGTGACCACAGTTTACACCCCCGAACCTCAAACAGCGACCCATCCGCCATTTGACAGTGCAGTGGACGGCACGGGCCAGCCTCCGCCGCAAGGATATTCAGGAGGAATGAGAGCCGATGCCGTTGGAAACGTTTTGCTCAATAGCGGCGAGTTTGTTTTAAGCGTTGTGGATCTCGAAATTCCCGGACGCGGGTTTCCCTTTAGATTTACACGGACCTACAAGAGCCGCATTTCTTACAACGGTCCGCTCGGATTCAATTGGGATCACAATTACAACATGCGCCTGATGCGTCACCGTAACGCCTCGAATCAACTAACAGGACACATGCTCCTTGCGGCAGGTTCTGGTCGGCAAGATCTTTACGTGTCGAACGGCGACGGGACTTTTAAATCCCCGCGCGGTTTCTACACTCAGCTTAGGCGACAACCAGATGGCTCGTACAAGCTGCGCGACCGGCACGGAATGAAGTACTTATTCTTCGAACTTCGAGCTGACGCCGACCGTCTGTTTTTAGCCTCAATCACTGACCGCAATGAAAACATGATGAGCTTTACCTATGATTCAAAGGGGCTTCTCAGAACGGTTACAGACACATTGGGACGTCAAGTCACGTATAGTTATGATTTAAGCGACAGAATTAACAAGGCCACAGACTTTTCAGGCCGCGAGGTCATTTTCGGCTACGACGGCAGCAGCGGTGATCTGATTTCTGCAACATCACCAGTGGTTTTGAATACGTCTACGGGAAACGATTTCCCATTTGGTAAAACGACCAAATACACGTATTCCGGAAATAGTCCAACCCCACAACTTAATCATAACCTTCTAAGCATTGCGCGACCTAATGAAGTTGCCGACGATGCTACAAATCCGTCGCCCGTTCTGCTCAATAGTTACGAAGAAGATCCTCTGCGTTCGTATGAGTTGGACAAGGTGATTATGCAGGATTTTGGCGGAGTGAATATGACAGGCATTCCGGCAGGTGGGCGATTGCATTACTATTACGACCAACTTAATCCCGGCGGCAATCCGGCTGATTTGACCGTTCCGCGCAATCGATCAGTTGTCATCGACCGAAATGGAAACGTGGCCGACTATCTTCACAACATTCAAGGCCAGCACCTTCAGTACCGGGAATTTACAGGCCGTGTGGATCTGGATCCAACAATTAACCACTACGATCTCAGGGTTGTGCTTCCTTCCTTTGACAACACATGCGACCAGACCAATCCTTGGGCGTTTACAATTCCTCTATTGCGTGCTTCCGACCCCCCTTGTTACCAAACGTTTTATGCTTACAACGTCGAAGGAGAGATCACTGAAGTCGACGATCCCGAGGGAAACCGAACATTTTACGATTACGATGAAGCCAATCCTGACCGATACCAGCAGGGTAATTTGCTTGAGGAACGCAACATTGCCGACATGCAGCGCGGAGGAGATGGTGCGGGATCAGCCGTCAATGATATTGTCACGACGTATACCTACGAACCCATTTTTAACCAAGTGAAGACCGTATGCGATCCCAGAGGGAATGATGTCGCTTTTGCGCCGCCGATCGATCCAGTGGAAAAGGGCTGTGATCGCTACAGAACTAGCCACGAATTTGATTATCAGGAGGGAACTGCTCAGGATATTCTGAATTTAGTTCTTGCTGAAGACGCAGGAGCTACGGTTCTTGAGATAATACGTCTGACTCTTAACACGGACATTAATGGGGATGGTTTAAGGAACCAGAAAAGCGGAAATGTCATTCGTAACCAAGCTCCCACGGTGCATCTCCTACCGGGATCGTTTCAAAACCAGCGTGAAGGTGACACTACTCAGGAGATCACGACACTGTTTGGTTACAACTCACGCGGTCAGCTCTTATTCCGTGCGGATCCTGATGGAAGCAGGGATGAATTTGCGTACTTTCCGGAATCTAATCCTCACGGTGGAGGTGGTGCATTTCCAGATGCGGACACGCCGCCCGAACTCGGCGGGTATCTTGGCAAGATTTTGAAAGACACCACTGCGACCGACAATTTTGATAACCAAGCCCTCTTGATTCGGTCCGAATATTTCTACGATAAGGTGGGAAATATCATTCGCGAACGTGACAGCCGTGGCGTTGAGACACATTATGAAGTAAATCAACTTAATCAAGTTGTCTCTGTCGCGAGAGCCGCTGATGTTTCACAGGGTCTGAGCGATCCGGAAGAACCGAGTTGGACCGGCTGTAACAACCCGGGACTTGTCGAGTGCACGCAAGGCATGGTCCCATTTGCATTCGTCACGCGAACATTTTACGATTTCAATGACAATGTAATTTTGCAACAAGTAGAAGATCGAGATCCACGTCCGGTTGGACAGCCCGCTCGGCCGAGTTTTGAGGGAGATATTAATTTCCCACTCTTTCCTCTGGGTTATCCTACCGATGCGGATCCACCGGGCGATCCGGCGTTTGTCGACAGCGTGTCGTATTACGATATTCTCGACAACGTAGTTGAGGAAATCGAAGAGATTTCAAACGGCACCAACTATGAAGACCGCGTCACGCGCTACCGTTACGACCGAAACGAAAACCAAGTGCTCGAAATCAGTCCGGTTTCTGTTTCTGGCCACCAGCCGAGTAACGCAACCTCTTCTGTTTTTGACGAGCGCGATTTGCTCTTCATTTCCACACGTGGCGGTTTGACTGACCAATTTAAAGCTCTTGACGCCCACGATCAAATTCCAGGGGTAGCGGCGCTTCCAAACAGCCAGGACATTTCAACGTTTACACGCAATTATGACAAAAATGAGAACCTTGTGGAATTCATTGACGGTGCTGACAGTAGCCAAGACGCAGACACAAAGCCGGAAAGCACTCTCTACGTCTACGACGGTTTTGACAGGCTGGTTAAAACAATCGATGCGGTTGGCAGCGAAACGATTCAAGCCTATGATCCTGCAGATAATGTTGTGAGCATTAACCGCCGCGGGACGATTGGTGGACCGAGTCCAACAGCGAACGACATAAGTAGCAATGTGGATCTGGCAAGCACGAGCTACGATTATGACGAACTGAATCGCCGATTTCGTGTGGTGGACGATTGGTTTCTTGCGCAAGGGATCGTTCTTAACCGTGCTACGAACGTGTACGGTAGCGACGTAGCCATTGGCGGCAACGGCACGGTGGCCACAATCTTTGAGTATGACCGCAGAAGCCGCCTCAGCCATGTTATCAATGACAACAGTCACGTGACGCTGAATGAGTACGACGGTGCAGACCGTTTGGTGAAATCTGTTGACGCACTTTCGAACGAACTGCGCTATCGGTACGATGACAACGGAAACCTCACCGCGCTTTCTGAATTTGAGCGGTCCGGCGATAATCCTACAGGAACCGCCGAGGTTTACGACACCTACAATGTCTACGATGCCCTCAACCGGTTGATTCGCACAAGCGACAACCTTGGCCAGACCACACGAATCCAATACGACAGCCGCGATAACCCTATCCGTACAACCGATGCCAGGAATATATCCACGTTTACGGATCCTCTCGGTTTCTTTGGCTCTTTAGGCGCGAGCGGTGTTGGAAACATAAATGCGCCGGGAAATGGTATCGATTATGTCTATGATGGGTTGAGCCGTAAAATTTCTGAAGTGAGGTACATCACAACTGATGGATTGGGACCAATCTTTGATGCTCAAGGGAGTGTTCGGAGCGATCGACTCCAGGTCAACAATTCTGCAAATCCAGATGGTAAGGTCGTGATCGACTTTGACTGGGATGGAAATGACCGCCTTGTCGCACAGACAGATGACGGCAGCGTTTCAGGCGATCAGAACACAAGCATCGCTGTGATTGAAACGACCAATCCACAAGGGAATGCCACCCGCTATGTATACGACGATCTCAATCGGCGCGTACAGGAAATTTTTGATGATTTCAGTGGTCACTCTTGGAGTTACGACGTAGACGATAATCAAATTTCCAAAACAGATGCGAACGAATCGGTACTGAGTTTCACCTATGATGTTGTAAATCGCCTTATCAAGCGCGATATCTTTCGCTCAATCGGCATGAATGTTCAGGGCACGACAGAACAGATATTTGAATACGATGGTCTGAGCCGGCTTACCAGAGCGACCGACAATAACGACGGTGTTTCCGGCAATTCGAATGATTCAGAACTCGCGCTTTTCTATGATTCGTTGAGCCACGTGGTTGAGGAGAAGCAGACGCACGGATTATTTCCTTTTAGCCCATTTATTGTTTCTAGAAGTTTTGACGGCGTGGGCAATAAAACAAAACTTATCTATCCCAGTGACCGTTGCATCTCAATGACTTATGACAGTCTTGAAAGGCTAGATTTGATCAAAGACAGTTGCGCCGGTTCACCCACCGTCATTGCGGATTATAGCTACATTGGTCCGGACAGGATCCTTAAGCGGGTCCATGGAAATGGCACAGGAGTATCGATTGACTACGATGGCATCAAGCGGGTTAATCAACAGCGGCACTGGAAGCAAATCAGTCCAATATCTTTTGTGACCATCACAGAGTTTGACTATGGCTACGACCAGTCCGGCAACCGGACTTCGAAAGTGCAGCACCATCGCGGCATTGCTTTGCCAAGGAGCCAGTTTTTTAGCTATGACAGCCTCTCGCGGTTGGCAAGTGAGCGCGTTGAAGGAACCAGTGAAGACGGCGGCTCTGTCCAAGCCAGTGTTACTCAGTACCTTTTTGTGGATGGTGTCGGCAATCGGGTACTGTCTTCAAAAAATGGGCAAGCCACAGTTTTCAGCGTAAACAATTTAAACCAGTACACGCGGATTGTTCCTCCAGTCCCGGCACCGCAGATCGACCGGAGCTATGACATCAACGGTAACCTTGCCGATGATGGCAGCTATCGCTTCGAGTATGACGCATTCAATCGGCGCGTCGGGGAGAAAAGGAAGTCAGACAATAGTCAGATAGCTTCGTTTGGTTACGATGCGCTGAACCGGCGGGTAGCAAAAGCGCTGTCGTCCGCACCTAATTTTAGCATGATCTTCATTTATGACGGCCAACACGCGATTGAGGAGAGGTCGCAGATCCAAGGCGCGCTCCATAAGCAGTATATTTTTGGTAGCGACCTTGATGAAGTTTTACGGACAGATCGATATACCTCCGAAACCGCATTTGAGCACTTCTATTACCATACTGATGATCTGAGCTCCACAGGCCGGATGACGGATGCCTCAGGCGAAGTTGTCCCATTGGATGTTTCATCCTCTTACAGTTACGGAGCCTTCGGAAATCCGCTGACTTCTCTGCCTTCGCCTTGTAGTTCTGCTGGATTTATTGCAAGCAGTCAAGCGACACAAGCCGCCGCCGATTCCAGTCCTTACTACACCTTCACCGGCCGATATTACGATTGCGAAACGGGTTGCTACGACTACCGGAACCGCCACTACGATCCTGTGACTGGCCGTTTCCTCCAGCGCGATCCCATTGGCGCCTGGGATGATATGAACAATCTGGGGAATTCTTACACCTATGTTGGTAACAATCCCGCAACTTTAACCGATCCGACTGGAAAAATTCCTCCCTTACTTCTCGCAGCACTAGCAGTTAGCCTTCTTGCCGGTAGCACCCAGGCGGTTGTCAACGTTGCGACCGAACAGCCAGTGCAACAAAATGTATTGCCAGCGATGGCGTCAGGCTTTGCATCCGTTTTAACCGCAGGCCTTGTCGTTACCATTCCCGGCCTCTCCGCTGCTGCTGGCCTCGGATTAGGGTACTTGGCAGGTAGTGGTTCAGGAGGTCTTGTCTACAGTGCAGGAGCGCAATTAGAGGAGACCGGTACCATCCGTACTGACCAATTAGCGATTGATACACTCTTAGCTCCGGTTAGTCCATTGGTTGCAGCTGTTGAAGTTGGAACAACAGGTCGACTTGATCCAGCGCTGATCATAAACACGCTAATCAACGCTGGGGTCTACCTAATAGGCAAAACTTACGGGGGCAAGGGAAATAAGACAAAGAAAAGTAAGGTCGCCGGCATTTTGATGGAATTGGCGGCGGATCAAATTACCGGTACAAGTCCTCTCAATGATGTTAATGTTTCAGGTCCGCTTTCTCGAAAGACGCTCGTGACATTATTCGATCCCAAGGTGCGGATCGATCCCCTTACAAAAATTCGCCGCGAGTTAGAAAACTTGCGTGGAATAGAAAGGTACAAGGCTAAAAAGGCAGCGGTTCGAGCCTCCCGAAGAGTTGATGAAGAGTCAAGACCGAAGTGGGAAACTACAAAAGGTCCACGATATAGCCGTCGCGACTTAGAACGCGTACAACATCGAAGGTAGTACGGTATTGTTCCTTCTTTGCTCTCATTTTTCCCTGCATAACTGTTTGCTATTACGATGTCTGATGAATAATTGGATACGCCTGAATAATTCGATTTCTTGTGCCCCCCATACCTCTATGTTAGAATGCCGCGCTATGCACGAATACACTCGCCTTTTGCGTTATGTGAAGCCTTATCGGTGGAAGCTCTTGGTGTCTTTTATGGCCACGGGCGCCTATTCGGTTTGCCATTCTATGGTTTCCGGCGTGGCCTATATCATTTTCAAAGGGTTCGAAGAGTCCGGCGGCTCCGTTGTCATCGAAAACCTTCCCAAGGTAGGTTTCTTACAGAATCTTTCGTTTCCCGTCAGTTTGATTCCCCATCTGGTTTTCTTCGCGGTCCTTGCTCGAGGGATTTTTGACTACATTTCCAATTATTTTATGGCGAGTGTCGGTCTCCACGCCGTAAACGATGTCCGCCGGGATCTATTTAAGCATTTGACGGGGTTGTCGCATGATTTTTATGATCAGGAAAGAACAGGGGATTTGATCAGCCGGATCATGGGTGATGTGCAGGGAATCGAAAACGGCATCACAACCGTGCTTTTGGATTTATTCAAACAGCCGTTGGTGATTTTGATTAATATTCCTCTGGTGTTTTTCTGGGGAGGAAAAGTGGCGGTCTTTGCCGTTATTGTTTTTCCGGTGGTGGCGGTGCCCATTATTATGCTCGGCCGGCAAATGCGTAAGACCAGTATGAAAATCGCCCAAACCAACGCCGACATTATGTCGATGCTCCAGGAAATATTTTCCGGAATTCAGGTGATTAAGGCCTACACCATGGAAGCGCGTCAAGTCGAGCGTTTTGATAAAAACCTCGGACGCGTTCTGGCCTTCGTGAAGAGGGTTTTAAAAATTACAATTGTGCAGCGGCCGCTTATCGAGATTATGGCCGGTGTGGGTGTGGCGTTTGCGATCGCTTACGGTTACCGTTATCTGGAGCCCGGAAGATTTGTCGCGTTCATCGCCTCTCTCTTTGTTCTATATGAACCCGTAAAGAAGATCAGCAAGGTGCATATTACCATCCAGCATGCGATGGCGTGCGGGCAGCGCATATTTGAAGTTATTGACCGAAAGCCGACTATTCAAGACCGGCCGGGCGCGGTTGAACTCAAACCGCCCGTCAAAGAGATTGTTTTTAATCAGGTGTCGTTCGCTTACCGTGCGGAGAGAATTGTGCTGAATAACATCAATTTACATGTCAAGCAGGGAGATGTCGTAGCGCTGGTGGGTCTGAGCGGCGCCGGCAAATCAACGCTGGTCAATTTGATCCTCCGGTTTTACGATGTTTCGGCCGGCGAACTTTTGATCAACGGCAGGGATATCCGGGATTACACGATCCAATCCCTCCGCCAGAAAATTGGAATCGTCACGCAGGATACCGTTCTCTTCCATGAGTCCATCGCGAGCAATATTGCCTGCGGCGATCCCCGTGCGCGTCTCGATGATGTCCAGCGCGCTGCCAGGGCGGCGCGCGCGCATGAATTTATTAAACAACTGCCCCAAGGGTATGAGACGGTAATCGGCGAGCGCGGCTCAACCCTTTCGGGCGGGCAGTGCCAGCGCTTAAGCATTGCAAGGGCCTTTTATCAAAACGCTCCGATCTTAATCCTGGACGAAGCAACATCCCAGCTGGATACGGAAAGCGAGAAGCAGATTCAAGAGGCGCTCGAGTCGCTATTTTCCGGCAGAACAGTTTTTGTAATTGCCCATCGGCTTTCCACGATAAAACATGCCGACCGGATTGTAGTGCTCGAGAACGGAAAGATCGTCCAGACGGGCACCAATGATTCACTTCTGTCCGAAGGCGGTATCTATAAGCGCCTTTACGACTTGCAGTTTCATACCTAAAGTGCCTTTTACTCTTGCTGTATAAAAAAGTTGTGATATACTGTCGGCCGTTTTTCTTTACATAAGACCAAATGTTTTCATCAGTTACGAAGCAAATCCTTTTTAAACCATGCCCCCGCCAGGGGATGAGGGGATCGGGATCAACTTTATGAAATTAGATGTGACACTTAAACAGCTTTTGGAAGCGGGCGTGCATTTTGGGCACCAGACCGAACGGTGGAATCCCAAAATGCAGCGGTTTATATTCGGCGCCCGGAACGGGATTTACATTGTTGATCTGGAGAAGACCCTTAAATGTATTGAATCGGCCTGCGTTTTTCTGAACGAATTGGTTTCGAAAGGCCAAGAGGTGATCTTTGTAGGGACGAAGCGTCAGGCAAAGGATACTATTAAAGATATTGCGCAGCAATGCGGAATGCATTATGTAGCCGAAAGATGGCTCGGGGGTACGCTGACCAATTTTGAAACCATCCGGAAAAGCGTGGCCCGGATGGAACAGCTCGAGAAAATGGCCGAGGAAGGTACGCTCAAGTTTTTTACGAAGAAAGAGGCGGCCGGTTTGCAGAAAGAGCGCGAAAAATTGAGCAAGAATCTAGAAGGTATACGGCGTCTAAAGCGGCTACCCGGTGCACTTTTCATTATCGATCCGAAGAAAGAGGAAAATGCCGTTAAAGAGGCGATTAAGCTAAATGTCCCCGTCGTTGCCTTGATTGACACCAATTCAGACCCCGATCTCGTTACTTACCCCTTGCCCGGTAATGACGATGCCATTCGCTCTATCCGGCTGATTGCAACCATCATCGGGCAAGTTGTCTCCCAGGCCAGGCAGAATTATTTGTCCACCCGTCCCGCCGAAGAGTTGGAAACGGTCGAGGGAGAAGCAGCGCTTGAATCTGTGCCCGTTAAAGCGATACCCGCGATACCGGCAGTTGCGAATATCCCCGCGTCGTTTTTGAAAGATGAGGAAGCTGAAGAGGAAATCGAAGAAGAGGAAAATTCTTAACATTTCACCCCGTCTATGATGGCAGCAGTCATTTCTTCCGAATTGGTCAAAAATCTAAGAGAGCAATCCGGCGCTCCGATGATGGATTGTAAACGGGCGCTGGAGGAAGCGCGGGGCGATTTTTCGGCAGCCGCTCGCATTCTGAAAGAAAGAGGTCTGGCCAAAGCCGAGAAGAAAGCAACCCGAACAACCAAGGAAGGTTTGATTACCTCCTACGTCCACAACGGGCGCGTGGGCGTGCTTGTTGAAATTGGATGTGAGACAGATTTTGTGGCCCGCTGTACGGATCTTCAGAATTTAGGTAAGGAACTTACGCTTCAAGTCGCTTCCATGGCGCCGCGCTACGTTTCGCGGGAGCAGGTCCCGGCCGAAGAAGTTGCAAAAATACGCAAGGCGTTCAAGCAAGAAGACACCCCGGCGGAGAAGCGTTTGGAGGAATGGTTCGCGCAGTTCTGTCTTTTGGATCAGGCTTCCATCCGCGATCCGGGCCAGCGAATCAAGGATCTTGTTGCGGCTGCTATTGCCAAGATCGGAGAGAATATCGTAATCAAGCGTTTTGTCCGCTTTGAATTGGGAGAAATGTAGGTCTCCATTTTAAGCGTTTATTTTTTAACCAAAGTTTTAAAATTCTATCCCATGGCAAATTCTTCCGTTCGATTCAAGAGAATTGTATTAAAGCTTACCGGTGAAGCACTCCAGGGACAAAAGAAATTCGGGATCGATCCCGGCGTTACCCGCTCGATTGCCGAGGAAATAGCCGAGATTGCTGCATTGGGCGTGCAGGTGGCTGTGGTAATCGGCGGCGGCAACATATTCCGTGGGTTACAGGCCTCCGACCAGGGCATAGACCGCGCGACAGCTGATTATATGGGCATGCTTGCGACGGTCATCAATGCCATGGCCCTTCAAGATGCGCTCGAAAGGAGCGGTGTGGCGACCCGAGTACTCTCCGCTATTGAAATGCGCCAGCTGACCGAACCGTATATTCGCCGGCGCGCCATTCGGCATCTTGAAAAGGGAAGAGTCGTCATTCTCGCGGCCGGCACCGGCAGCCCTTACTTCACTACGGATACGGCGGCTGCACTTCGCGCCAACGAAATCAGCGCCGATGCCGTTTTAAAAGCAACTAAAGTCGACGGCGTATTTGAGTCTGACCCGGAGAAGAATCCGGATGCGAAGCGGTTCGACGAGATCAACTATATGGAAGTCGTCAAGCGCCAGTTGAAGGTCATGGACGCAACAGCAGTAACGCTTTGCATGGAAAATAACATTCCCATCGTAGTGTTTAATCTGCTCAAGCCGGGTTCGCTTAAGCGCGTGGCGACCGGCGAAAAGATTGGTACGCTGGTTCACTAACCACGTAGACAGGGCGTCCCACGGGGACTGGCTGTTGGCGCTGTCTCGCCCTGCAATCGCCGGGCAAGATGCTGCTTGGCCGAGCGCCGGTCGGGCGCTTGGTTCTGCGGTACTGCGCGGTCGGCGCAGTGCCGGCCTACAAAATTACGGTGCAATCTGTAGGCGGGGTTTCCAGCCCCGCAGACCGCCACTTACGTTTAAAGGTCTTATGCAGACACTAAAAACGACACGCGATATCGAAAAAGAAGTCGCAAAACGGATGGACAAATCGATTGAGGCTGTCCAGCGGGAGTTTAAATCCGTGCATGCTGGGACGGCGTCAACAACGCTTGTTGATCATGTGACGGTCAGCTATTACGGCCAGCCCACGCCTATCAAAGGTCTTGCCAGCGTTTCAACGCCGGATCATAAGACCATTATCATTCAACCCTGGGATGTCAACGTCCTTGAGGAAATCGTGAAATCGCTTCAGTCCGCCGACCTTGGAACAAACCCGGTAAATGACGGGAAATGTATTCGCATCCAGATGCCGCAGTTGACAGCCGAGAAACGTCAGGAGCTGACCAAACAAGTGCGCCGCGCGGCTGAGGAAGGTAGAATTTCTGTACGCAACTGCCGGCACGAAGCGATTGAGGCCGTCAAAAAGCTTGAGAAGGAAAAAAAAGTTTCGGAAGACGACTCACGTATGAGCCAGAAGCACATTCAGAAAATCACGGATGATCACACCAAGAAGATCGATGATACTCTGAAGGGGAAAGAGACGGAACTTCAGACCGTTTAATGCCTGATCGGGTTCTCCGTATCGACCGCCAAAAGATTTTCTTCCAGGATTTCCTGACTCTAAAAAATTTCATCGCGTATGCTTTTCGGTATGCTAAGATGTCACAAATTTCGATGAAATTGCCTGTCTACCCCCTTCGTTTAGCAGGCCGTCCTGAACTGCTTGGTTGCTGCGGGGGCAGTCCATGGACGGCAGTACCGCCCATGATTAGATTGTTTCGCCCGCCACCGCCTTTGGATGCAACGGCACATCCTGTGCCTCGCACGTAGGCGGTGCGGCTCATCCTGAGCCCGTAGCTCAGTCGGTAGAGCACCACCCTTTTAAGGTGGCTGCCGTTGGTTCGATTCCAACCGGGCTCAGGATGAGCAGTCCCCGTAGTGTACAAAACATTCAGGATGAATCGCACGAAGAAGGGGACGGGCGCGGAGGGTGGACTTGAGGTCGACAACGCGTCCCGTTTTTAGTTACACCTCCATCCATCACAGGACTTCTCGAAAACGGGACTACTCATCCTGAGTCAGAAAGATGCCATGCCGATCATAACGAGATTATTGCTGTTTTACGTTTGCTTTGCTTCCGCCGGCTGTTCCAAAATCCAAAATGACATCCGCGCGAGGTTCGATTTGTTCAGGGCCGAGCAGATTACGTGGAAGACCGTGAAGATGAAGGACAGGAAAGTACCCTTTGAAGAAAGGCAGATTTATTACAGCAAAGCCTGCGACATATATGTGAGCGTTTACGGGCGCGCCGAGCATTTGTTTACCGCCGGGCGAATGGAAGAAGCGGCTTCGAGCTGTTTTAACGCGGAAAATTTCAAAGGCAAACGGGTGTTTGAAGAGGCCTACGCAGCTTACTGCAAGAAACATCCCAAGGAATGTGCATACGGCTTTATGACGGGCGGTGTTGAGTAGGTTTGAGGCAGAATGTTCTTAAGAACAGGACTTCTAAAGCCAGGACAGCGGCCGCAATCATTCCAAGCAAAGGTAGTTTACGGTACATTCCCCCAATAAAAAATGCGGCCAGGAAGTACGCGTGAATGAGAAGTCGACTTTGAGGCCAGACGGAGGGGAGCGATTCGGAGCGGCCTTTTCTGCATTTCCAGAAAATAAGCACCGCGAAGAGAAAGATAAGGAAGAGCACCCAGAAAATAATCAGCCGCTCATTTTGCGTTTTAAGCCCCAGCGCATTTGCAATCCCTCCGAAACTGCTCATCGTAAAGAAAAGCCCGCTGTAGGCAAGAATCGGAAGGGGAATGTATGCCCATTTCCACCGCTCATTTTTTTGAATGAGAAATCGAACAATCCGCGCAAGCATTGAGTAAGAAAACGCTACCCACATCCAAGCATAAAGATTCGCAGGCGGCACGCCGAACCAGCCGGCATCCAGCGGAATAATCCAGGTCCAATATTTCAGCCGGATGGCCACGGCATCCAGCGCCAGGTCAATCCAGACGGCGAGGAGCGCATCCAGAAAAGGCCGCGCCAAAGCCGGAAGCCCGATCCGGTCTGAAATGGTCATCGAGCCGGCTAGAATTACGGCCCAGAGAAATGCGATCGAGAGGGGCGCTTTCCAGGCCATCAGGAGGAATTCGGACGAGTAATGGTAGGTCTTGAAGATGCGCATATCCAGTTCTTCGAGAATGATACCGTAGAAGAAAATCATTACGTATTCAAGCGAGCGTCCGGCGCCGTTTGACCGGACTTGGCAAAATCCCCACACAAAGAGAAGAATCGAGGTTATTTCAACGATCAGGAGATGCGACATAAATTTCCTGAAACTGGTTTGTTAAAGCCGTCCGGTGTTTGTAAAATTCCAGAAGAACCCGGGGGCTCCAAACGCGCACTTTTTCGGTTTGAAAAAGTACTTTTCTTCACGCACCCTTTCGGCTCGTGTATAAAAAAGCGCACTTTTTCCGTTCGAAAAAGTACGCTTTAATCGCACCGCCCGTTCGGCGGTGCGTATAAAAGCGTCCCCAAGGGGATTTGAACCCCTGTTGTCAGATCGAAAATCTGAAGTCCTAACCAGGCTAGACGATGGGGACGTAGAATTGCTTGCGTAAAAAAAGAGGCTTCATAATACGAAATCGAACTTACATACGCAAGCAGAAAATCAGGTTATCAGGATGATCATTTTGTTTGGAATGATTGGGATGAATAGAAAAACCGGAAACAGGCCTAGGAATAGATGCGGAGCGGAAACTTATTGTGCGGCGGTTTGGCCGCGGTCCATTTTCTCTTGTAATGGCGTTTTTACCGTAACATCTTCCGCGACCCGTTCGCCGAATGAATACTCGGAGTATACCCCTTCCTTTTTGAGCATATCGCCGTGCTTCTCTTCATTGTGAATAATAGGACTGCCGTCGTAGCTTTCCTCAAAATGAAGAGCGGCCAGCGTCACATCGTCTGAAGTAATTAATGCGCTGTCGGCTAAATTCAGTGTCTTGGCGATTACCGTCGCACCGCCGTTAACGAGGGTAGTGTTGTGAAGGCTTAGGCCTTTCTCGAATGTGGAGGTACCCTCGACAAGAATACTGAGAGGCCGCGAAATCTTTGTTTGCATATCGTCCAGCCCGGTCAGGACCATTTTTTTAGATGCAGTGAGGTTTCCGTTTTCCACGACAAGCAAGATGGGAAAGGGATTGAGATCGGTACCGACTTCCCGAGTCACATTCAGATTGACATCCTTGAATCTATAGGTTGCGTTTTCCGTGACGGCCGATGGATCAACGACGGACCAGGCAGCGTCGCTGCTCGAACCTGCGGGAGGTGGAGTGTAAGCTACGCCCTTGTAGCTGTGTGTGTCTCGGGCCGTGCAGGGCAAACAGGCGGACTGAACTAATTGGCCGTCGCCGTCCGTCACGCTTCCATCAGCTTTGAAATTGTATTGCGTTTTCCCCGCGATCCCAGGGAAATACGTTGTTTTATGCTCTTCAAAAGCTGCAGCATTTACCGAAAGAATGACCGGCGGAGTCGTTGTCTGCGTTACGGTAACACCTGCCGGAGCCGAAGCATTTGCTGGAGCCGAAGTATTTGCCGAAGGAATGACCGGCGGAGTTGTTGCCGGCGTTACGGCAGCACCTCCCGGTGGGGGGGTTGTAACCGGTGCCGTTTGCGTAATGGTAAACCCGTTTGACGGCAACTCTACACTGCCGAGAAAGGTAATCGTTCCCTCCGCGTGTATTCCATTGTATTCGTAATCGCCATTCTCCACCGTCACAGAGCCGCTCACGAATAAATCGCCGCCCGAGACAATGGCATAGCTGTCTAGGGCGCTTAGGTAGCCGCAGGTCATCTTTGCTTCCACCTGGGTCTTTGTGTCACTCAGCGTGTACGTGCCCGTGCTGACGACGCGGGCGGTGTAGGAATCATTTGGAATTGCAAATACTTCCACCCTGAAATGCCCGTCATCTCCCAGAGGAATCCGGTCAAAGATCGTCCGGCTGGAAATTTCGCTGCTGAAACAGTCGCTGGCCGAATGCCTCAATGTGTAACGAGCCAGCTCGAGGCCGGAGTTTGCGAGTTCAAGCGCCCTGGTTTGCGCGAGCGTCCGTTCACCGAACCGGGAATGAGTGATTCCCTGGTAGAAGAGGCCGCTTGTGGTGGCGCCTACTAGGAACACCATTCCCATCGCGATGAGAAGTGCGCTTCCTCGATTATTTCCCGCCGATTTTCTTAGGTTGGACATCCCTGCAAGACCGCCTTTTCCTTAAATTAGTTGTTCAGACGTACAACACGCTCCAAAGTGACATTCGTTTTTTCGTTGGAGTTTGTGTTTGTGGATGTTCCTTCCACCACCCCTTGGCCTTCATTTGTGCCGTTGGTTCCCAAATTTCCAACTCTTACACACAATCTGACTTCTCGTCCTCCTATCTGCACGATTTTGGCTTCCTCGCCTTCCCCGCAGGTTTGGCCTTGGCTGCTGGACTGTGAGGCGGAATCGCGCATAGCTTGCTCCTTGGTCGAAAGAATTGACGTAGAAGCAATGTGCGCAGACAAAGCGTTTGATATGAAGGTTGAACTGTCTTCGGCAACGCGCGATAGAATTACTCTTTCCACGTGGGTTGCGAGTATTTTTGTCGAAGTAACTCGTGCAAGCGGCCCCAAGTCGAAAACGATTTCCCGCACGAGTTGCTTATCGGGGTTTACGGATAAGCCAATTCGATAATTGCTGTAGCGATTGGCTCCGTGAGCGTTTGTTCCGTTAGCTACTTTGAAGTAAGCAGGTCCTGACGAAAGGTCGATTGGAAATTCCAGTGCCACGCCGCGTTCGTCGGTAAATGTGTTGAGATTGCTTTCCGAAATATCCTGTGCCATGAGATCCAGGCCGGTTTGAAGCTGCTGGGTGTAGGTCATTGTGCGCTCTACGCGCCCGAAAGCGGTTTGATATTGAACCAGACTGCCGCAGCTTAAAGCCATGAATGTGGAAAGAACGCTTGCCGAAACCATAACCTCGGCAATGTTAAAGCCGCGGCAATTTTTGAGGCGGCTCAAAACTCCGGTTCTTCGAGCGAGGACAGTGCGGGTCACACAGCCTTCTCGGCGCTCCTCGGTCCAGTTATAAATTTTTGAAATGCTTTTCATCAGTTTCATGTTAGTGTCCAAAAAAAATGCCGGGTATCCAACCCCCACATGGATACCCGGCTTCGCGGAAAGAAAACTGTTCGCAATTGCGAACTTCGTTTCTTGGCGGCCAGGCTGCCCGTGGGAGGGGCCCTATGGCTTTGCCCCCGGAGGTTTTACTCCGTGGGTCCGGTGCAGGTGTCTGCACCGAACGTCGCTAGCTTACGCTAGCTTTGCCTTTAGCAAGAATTTGCAAATTACCTAACAAAGATCGTCCGTATAACTACATGTAAAGCGTAACAGGCTCATGCCCAAAATGCAAGTTGTGCTCATCTTTGCATAGATATGTAAAGATATTGCTTTAGGCGCTTTACATAAAATAAAGCTACTATGTCTCTTAGGGATCACCCCGTTGGTGGCAACGGCGCCGGATCAATGTCGGTTCCAAAGAATTCGCCCTCTTTAGGTCCACCTTCTCGCCTTGGAGTCGGTGTAGGTATGGAGGGCGGCGTTGGAGTGGGTAAAGGCGTAGCCGTGGGTGCTGGTGTAGGCGTGGGTGTGGCGCTGGGTGTAGGATCGGGCTCCTTAAGCCCCATACCCTTTAGTATTTTATCGTACACTTCATCGTTTAAAGGTTCACCGTTAGGCCCGAAGGAGAAAGCCACATTTTTATCAAACTCAAGGCAGGTCTTGATGGTGTTGGTTTTGTATTCCCGCTGTGTTTCACCGTCCATCCAGGTGCATTTGAGGTGGTAAATACGGGTGCAGTCATCTACCTTCGACCAGGTCAGCTGGTATTGAAGACCGAGGATATTGGCCGTAGCGGGTACCTCTGTCCCCGCAATGGTAATGGATGAACCATTCGGGTTATAAAAGAGAGAACTGTTGAAGTCGGAAGCCAGTATCTGCTCGATCAGGGAATGGGATCCGGCCACCGCCGAGTTTAAGGCGCTTTTGTCTTCATTCAAACGGTAAATACCCGCCGTGGAGGCAACCAGAGCCAATGTCGTTGCGGTGAAAAGAAAAGTAGCCAGCAGGGTTTCATACAGCGCTATGCCGCGTAAGCGCTTGCGGAGTTTTTTAATTCCAAGCCTATTTCTCTGAATCCATTCGGTCATTTGACGTCCTTCCGGAGCTCTGCAACAGGTCGGGTGGCAGGCTCCGGGCCCCATTGAATGTCCGTATGAAGTCTAACATGTGCCAAATAGAGCTACAAATTACCTCTCTAAATAGTTTTCTTATTGCTTTACCGAATTAAAAGCTATTGAAACCGTTGACAAAATCCAGAAGGCTGTGATACCGTAATCGGCGTTAAGAGAAGCGTTTACGACACCGATTCAGTTGGAATTAATCAATAACCCCACCCCATAACGTACGGAGAATCCGTATGGCCAAGAAAAGAGACGACGAGAGAGAAGAGAAAATCCTGGATGTTGATGCCAGCATGCAGGGAACAATTGCGTTCAAAGATCCTGTCAATCTTAGAATTAATGGCAGTTTTGAAGGGAAGCTTGATGCAAAAGGTAATTTGACGATCGGCGAAAATGCCCGCGTGAAAGCCAACATTAACGGCGACAGAGTAATCATTGCAGGAAAAGTGACGGGCAACATCAACGCGACCGAAAGCATTTCCATAGTAGCCCCCGCGCTTGTCCGAGGCGACATTGCGGCGCCAAGACTGAGCATTGCGGACGGCTCCATATTTGATGGCCGAATCAGCATGACTTCCGCGAAAGAAAAGCAAGGATCTCCGTTTCTGACCGACATGTTGGATCTCAGGGATGTTGCGCAATTTCTCGAAGTAGAGGAGAAGGTACTTGAGGAATGGGCGCATAAAAAGAAAATCCCCGCGTTTCAGGAGGACGGTCATTGGAGATTTCGCCGCACGGAAATCGAAAAATGGGTCGAGCAGGAAAGAGTTAACGTCTAAGATTTTGTAGAAAATTTCTAACCTTCCCTGAACCGTCATTCGCTCATCTGACTATCTGACCGAAGGAAATATGACCGAAGGTTTACTTACCGCAGAAGAAGTGCGGCAATATCTCGGAATCGATCAGGATGAGATCGACCGCTTGGTACAGGCGAAAAAGTTGCCGTGTTTTAAAATCGGCGGCACCTATTTGCGCTATCCCAAGGATCAGGTCATTACGCTGAGGACTCAGCAGAAAAAAAAGATTCAGCGTGTAAGCTGGCAGGGCCGCACCCTCGATTTTTGGCGTTATAACGGTTTTTATCTGATTTCAACCGGTCTTCTGATTCTTGTCCTTTATTTTGCCCTTCAATAATCCCGTGCCGATTTCCAAACACGCGTGCGTTTCCAAATTGCCGGAGTAAAGTATGGTCGTTCGTTTAACGAAACAGGGTTTGGAAAAACTTCAGCAAGAATTGAACTACCTGAAGACCGTCAAACGAAGAGAAGCAATCGAAGCCATTGCACGCGCCCGGGAAAAAGGGGATTTGCGCGAAAATGCGGAGTACGATGCCGCAAAGGAAGCGCAGGGCCATCTTGAAAAACGAATTGCCGAACTATCCGATCAACTCAGCCGCGTGGATATCATCGATGAGAGCCGTATGGATCAATCCAAGGCTTTTATCGGCGCGACCGTCGCGCTCAAAGATATGGACAATGGCAAACAATTAACCTATGTGCTGGTTTCGAAAGAGGAAGCCGATTTCAAAGCCGGCAGGATTTCAATCGATTCGCCGGTCGGGAAAGCACTTTTGGGAAAAGGTGCTGGCGAAACGGTGGAAGTCAAAATTCCGGCTGGGACCTTGAAGTACAAGGTTGAAAATGTTTCGCGATGATCACGATCGATTTGGCGAGCGGCGTGAGCGTTGTTCCCATTGAAGATATCGAAAAGAAGCTGAGAGCTCGGTCCAAAAATTTTCTCGAAACTCATTTTACACCCCGCGAGATTGCCTATTGCATGGGCAAGCGTAACCGCGCGGAACATTTCGCAGCGCGTTACGCGGCAAAAACAGCCTGTTTTAAAGCGCTCGGCCGCCCGGCCGATTCGGCGTTATTCCGCCAAATCGAAGTTGTGCGCAAACCAAGCGGACAACCTTGTCTAAAGATCGACCAAGAGCTTCTTGGGGAAACAGCGTGGAAAGATGCCCAGTGTAATCTGAGTTTGGCGCATGAACGCGACGGCGCGATTGCTTTCGTGCTTTTCAGCAGGGACAAATGAACCCTGCTTTCCGCAAGCTGATTGTCAATGCCGACGACGGCAATCTCACGGCCGGTGTCATTAAAGGTGTTTTGCTCGCCCACGACCGGGGTATCGTGACGAGCACGACCATTTTTGCTAATGTAGCCCTCACTAGAGAACTTAAGGAAGCTTTCTCCGGACGTCCGGGCCTCGGCCTCGGCGTTCACTTGAATATCACGCTCGGCAATCCTGTTGCACCGCTTTCCGATGTGCGGCCGATACTGGCCGGGGAAAAATTTGGGAAACACGATGAAACATTTTTTAAGCGGATTGACCGCAAAGCGCTTTATCTGGAATACAAAGCGCAGATTGAAAAATTCGAAGATTGGCTCGGCAAACCCCCGACGCACGTTGACACACATCATCACCTGCACCGTTTTCCACCTGTGTTTGAAGTGCTTTTGGAGATTGCCGAGGAATACGGAATACCGTTCCGCTTGTCCGAATGCGTCGATCTTGCCGTTCGCGATAATGTGGAGGAACGCGGAATTGCGCTGGCTGACCATTTGTTTCCGGATATCGATCCCTTCCCGCATTTTACGCGCGCCCGCCTGAAAGAAGTTTTAAGTACACTGCCGGAAGGCGTAAATGAATTAATGACCCATCCGGCCGTTATCGATAATGAATTGCGTAAAATCAGTTCGTTTGTCGAGCCACGCGCTGAAGAGCTCGAAGCGCTAGGCGACAGTACCCTCCGCACGCTTCTATCCGACTCTCATATTGAACTCACTCATTACGGAATTCTAAACACCCCCGTCTCCTGATTTCCTAACTTGTTGATTTGCAATATGTTGATTGCTAGAATGTGCCATGCCTAAGGCACAAACGGCTTCCGAATTTGCCCGCGTAAAGGTCGAACTCCTCCGGAGCGGCATCACCGTAAATGCTGCGCTGGGCAGCGTTCCGTTCATTGACATTATTTTTCCGAAGGGAGTTTGGACTTCGCTTGCCGGAGAGGATTTTAATTGCCCTTCGGCAGAATATGAACTGATTCAAGAGCAGGAGTTTTCCTATATTGTCCGCGGTGATGAGCGTATTCATGTCGAAGTCAGGCGGAGTCCGGATTTTTACAACGGGCGCACTTCTGCCGGGAAACTTTTTGAGCAGATGGCGCTCATCCGGGCCAACTATGTTGAAATCCTGCCGGCGGCATTGCATAAGGACGCCCCTTTTTCCGAAAATGATATTCTTGAAGTCGTGCGAAGCTCTTTGGAGAAGGGCTGGGCAGAATATGTGAGCATATATGAAGATTCCAATTTCGGCGGGGAGAATATCGAAAAAGTTCTAAAACTCATCAAGGTCATTAAGAAGCACGTGGACACCCATGTATCGCTCACGATTGAACCGCCCGAAGATTTGGGGCTCATCAACGCAGCTTATGGATCCGGTGTGGACGCCATTGCGTATAATTTGCTCTACGTTGATGAAGAGGACCAAAACAAGGAGCGCTTCCGAATTTGCCAAAATGCGCTTAAATACGCCGTAAACATTTTTTCGGCCGGAAGCGTCGCGTCACTCATTTACCTGGACGATCGGAACGAAGATCGAGTTTCAAATATTATTCAGAAACTTACGTCCGCCGGGGTTTTTCCCGTTTTGGCTTACCGGACTTCCTTTGGAAAGCGATCAACACGTTTGCTTCCGGTGCAGAAAGCCGTGCGGTTGTTTCGAGAGGCTGCGGTGTCGCTAAAGCGGTCCAAATTTAAGTTGGGCTGGGTGCCGCATTCATCCG
>JACQQS010000063.1 GCA_016206925.1 Candidatus Omnitrophota bacterium | reverse complement strand
GTCGTGGCAGGCCTCGCCGGTGAGATCTCTATCCTTGGATTTCATAGGGGACGCTTCGATTTTGCATGCACTCTAGTATGCAAATAAACGGGCCGTCAAGGGCTGTTTTTGGAGTGGTGCAAGCTTCCCCAAATGGCAAATTCCGTGCCACGCGAGCGCGGCAGATTTTCCCCGTGGGACAGCGAAAAATTGAAAGCCGAGAAGAGCGCCGCGCCCAAAAGTAGGAAAACCGTTCTGTTTTTTTCTTATTTCTGGGACGGGCTGAAGGCCGTCGCCTCGCGCCCCCTGGTGCCTGCGCATGAGATAGCCGATCAGAAATGGGCTGCCGTCCTCTGCTATGAGGTCAGACTGTAGATTATCGGCTAAGTGTGCTATTCTAAGCGTGTTTTTACGGAGCCAGTTTTATGGAAAAAGTCGTTCGAAAATTCCGTTCCTTCGATGAAGCGGATAATGCCGACGATGAGTATTACCGTGCGCTGTCCGGTGACGAAAAACTACAAATGCTGCTTGAGTTGATCATGCCCGAGAATCCCGATGCGGCGGTTATCGAGCGATTTGCGCGAGTTCATCCACTTACTGAACACGAAGAGTGTTAAGTATGTGATCGTCGGCGCCTGGGCACTGGCCTTTCACGGCCGGCCGCGCTACACGGGCGACATTGATGTCCTCGTCGCGCGGGAACCGGATAACGCCGACCGGTTGATGGAAGTCATTCAAGCCTTCGGCTTTGGTCAGGCCGGCATCGAGCGAGACGATTTCCTGCGGGTTGATCATGTCGTTCAACTTGGGCGGGCACCTAATCGTATCGATATCCTGACCGGCATCAGCGGAGTCGCTTTCGACGAGGCGTGGGAGAGCCGGGAGCAGGGAACTATTTCCGACGTGGCCGTTCTTGTCATTAGCCGCGACCTTCTAATCAAAAATAAACGTGCGGCCAACCGGGATAGAGATCAGGCCGATATTAAACTGTTAGAGAAAACCAGACCACCGCGTTCTTAAAAGCGGACTCCTCTCAGCCTTTATCCAGTCATGAAGCGGAATTACTCCACAACGTTGATCAAGCTATTCATTCGGTAGCGGTTGGAGAAATGGCACAAAACAGGAAATCCAAAAGTATCCGCCTAACCGTCCGTACACTAAGGACTGGTTGGCATGACAAGGACGAGATCATGCTCCACGCAGCTTTCCAGCTATTAGCCGATTTTGTGGAGGAAGAATCTCCTGCCAAGCGCATCGATTGGAACCACGATGCGGTGCATCGACGAGCTTGGATGGAGATCCGCGACCTCTACCGGTGGTGGACGAGGACAAGGCCGAGCAGGCGCACTCCGTTGGATGACAAAAGGATTCTCAAGCCGCCTATGCGCTTTGAGAAAGTAGCAGGAACCAAGTTCCGCAGACTAGTGACGCCGGACAAAAAGAAGTACGCCGCGTACTATCGGGCGCTCAGGCAAGACACCCGCCTCGAACAAAAATGGCATAGCGAGGATCAGCGCAACCTCCATCGTCTCATAAATATTCGGGAGTTCCTGTGGACATGAAAGGTATTTAACAATACGCCGTCCCAAGCAGGGTTTAGTGGGATAAAAATAAGAGTCAATAGACCCTTGATTCTCCTTGGCACCTAATCCCAATATCACGCCTCAACCTGCCGGGCTGATATTTGCGGATTTGCGCAATTGAGCAAACATGACATGATCCATCGGACGTGGTAAAGGAGATCCGCTCTGCTGATGGGCGAATATGATGTGACGGGAGTATGGAAGAAATCGCCTACAGACAATCGCGCTTGTGCCGGCTGCTCGGCAACCCCATTGCCTTCGCCATCGTTCAGGCGCTGGCGGAAAACAAAGAGATGAGCTCCGGGGCGATTGCCGATGCGGTGGGCCGGAGCGTCTCCAGGGTGAGCCATGTGTTGGCGGCGCTTAGGCTGGCGGAGGTCGTGAGATACGAAACCGAAGGCCGCCGGGCGACCTATAGGCTCAAGCATCCACGCCAGATCCGGCAGATCCTAAGCGGCCTTTCGGCCTTTATCGACTCCACTTCACCTCCGAAGTGATATTTGCGCATTTGCGCAATTGAGCAAACGTGACAGGCTTCACGGAAAAAGATGAAATCCATTTTGGGCGTCAACTAACGGCTCGCCGCCCAGGAGCGCAGCCATTTGCTGCGGCTTGAGCCGGAGGTCTTGCGGAATTAAAAACAGGAGACAAGGAGAAGGTAAGGTGGGGAGTTAGGCAACTTACGCAAGTCTGACACGCTACCCCTTAGGCAAGTCTGACACCTTACCTCATTACCTTGAAACTCTCCTTTTCTTCTTCCCGCCTGCTTGTATTGGTGGTGGCTTGGCAGGCACCACATCCTGCGGCTTCCATGGCGATACCCCATATTCCTTGCACAACTCAATCAGCCTCGCGGAAAGCTCAATATGCTTCTGCCAGTGGGGCTTTTCCCCTCTTGAGAGGTCGCTGACCCTGTTCTGTGCAATACCCAACTTCTCCCCTAACTCGGTCTGTGTCAGTCCTGAACGTTCGAGCAATTCCCTTAGAATTCCGCCAAGTTCCCGCAGGCGTCGTTTTTTTTCGTATTCTGCCATTTTTCCCCCTTGACAAAATCTTCAATATTGGTTATTGGATATTCATGTAACTGACGCAATATGCCCCTTACTGTGGGAGATGTCAAGCGACTGCTAAAGAAGAAAGGCTGGTCCTTGGCCTCATATGCGCGCTGGAAACAGAAGACCAAATCTTGGGCGTCGCGCGTGGCAAGTGGAGAAATCGGCGGTGAGGAACGTGAGCGTTTTGCGCAGTTCCTCGGAGTACCGGAGGATGCGCTACCGAAAGGCTTTTCACTCTCCAATTGAGCATTTAGCAAAGACGGTCAGCCTATCATCGTTCGATTGGCGGGAAGTCATTTTTGCCATGTTTACAGCTTGTTTTGATGCTGGGGGTAGTCAGCATGACCAGAAGTTTCTGGTTGTAGCTGGCTTTGTTTCTTCGGCAGAGGAATGGGTGAGGTTTGATAAAGCGTGGCGCGAGCGGTTGGCTGGAGATAACTTATCCTATTTTCACATGGTTGATTTTGCACAGTTCTCGGGAGAATTTAGGAATGGCTGGAGAGACAATGAACCGCGACGAAAAAAACTGCTCAGTGATTTGGTAGAAATTATCCGCAGACATGCATTTAGAAGGTTTGGTTGTGCAATCGACAATGAAGTATTTTTACGGAATCTGCCCGAAAACAGACGCCGACAGTATTTTTTAAATGCTTATGCGCTGGCTGGCATGACTTCTGCGGCACAAGTCTTTAAATGGTGCAAAGAAGAAAGGACTCCATTTGAGAAAGTGGATTTTGTGTTTGAGGATGGTGATATTGGTAAGGGACAATTAATCACCCGCTTCAATAACGATCTCGGCATGACGCCAGTTTTTAAACCGAAGAAGGATAAACAAGCTACCATCGGGATGGTTTTTGGATTTACACCATTGCAAGCGGCAGACTTTCTAGCGTATGAAATAACTAAAGGCTGCAAGGAAATGAAAAACAGAAAGCGTGATCCACGGTGGGGCCTAGAGGAGCTTCTAAAAATACCTGGTCCACTTGGCACATACGATCCAGAAAACCTTGAAGCATTAGATGTAAACCATCAGGCACTAATAAAGACTTCGGGTTGGTTCAACAAACTTTACGGTAAGAAGTCGTAAGGGGGTTGAGGGTCAGGTTGATTCTCAATTTTTCGCTTGACCTCTAACTCCTCCCACAAGGTAGCCGGGAACGATTCGAGGGTCGGGGGTAGGGCAGACACGACAATCTAAACAATCTTTCCTGATCTAACCTTTTCCTCTGTTCATCGAGATTCTCAATGCCTCGGGTTGATTTCGGACCTTCCGTATTTTGCTGCCCTGTCCTTGACAAAAAACCCAATCTTCCGTTTCTTGGGCTCCGGTTGCGTCATAAGCTGACGGATGGCGTCAAAAACCACCTTAAACTGAGAGTCGTATTTCTTTTCCAATGCCTCAAGCTTTCGCTCCTTTTAAGGTGCCAAAATGGCGCCTTAAAGAGTCATATTCTCGCGGCGAAAGTTCAATCATGAAATCTGCCGGAAAGCGGTCTATATTTCGCCTCACCTGCCTTTTTAGTTGTTTGACTTCCACTTCGTAAAGATCTGCAAGATCGCTATCCAGGATAACCTTAATATCCTCGCAAAAGGAGAATGCGGTTTTCGATCCGTTCAGCAGGAACTAGACCAGTCATATTGCCGCGTAAAATAGGGCGTCAAGGGGGAGAGGCCATCAGGTAGCCGGGAACGATTAGAGGCCCTGTTCAGTTCTAATTGCAGCCTGGGTATATTAGCCGGCGAGGGGGAAGAGAGAAGGCAAAAGTAAAAAGGCAAAAAAGAGGGATCAGGACGGAGGCAGGAAAGCGAGGGATCTATGAAGGGCGCAAATCTAATAAAGTCACTGGCGATCGTTTTTCTCGCCTTGGCAGGGATAGGCCACGCGGCGGAGCGCGATAATAAGGGGACGCAGGCTGCCAAGGCCACTTTTGCCGGCGGCTGTTTCTGGTCCGTGGAGCTGCTCTTCGACAAGGTGGACGGCGTTCTTTCCACCACCTCCGGCTTTACCGGCGGCAGCAAGAAGAATCCGACCTATGACCAGGTCGTCACCGGCGCGACCGGCCACGCCGAGGCGGTGCTGGTGACCTACGACCCCAAGAAAGTGAGCTACGAAAAACTGCTGGACATCTTCTGGCGCAATATCGATCCGCTCACGCCCAATGGTCAGTTCTGCGACTTTGGCGAACAGTACCGGACGGCTATCTTTTATAATGACGAAACGCAGAAGCGGCTCGCGGACAAATCAAAAAAGGCCCTGCTGGGCCGCTTCAAAAAGCCGATCGCGACCCAGATAGTCGCTGCATCAGAGTTCTATCCGGCAGAGGACTATCACCAGGACTTTCATCTGAAAAACCCGCTGGCCTATGAGCGCTACCGCATTGCCTGCGGCCGCGACCGTCAGCTCAAAGAAATATGGGGAGAGAAGTAGAGCCGCAACCTGCCTTCTCGAAGCTCCAAATTGCATTTCTCAAACGGGAAATATAAGGTGGCCTCTCGTTTCACTTCAAAGCGAAAGCCGAACGGGAGGGCACAAGCGGAATGCTTAACTTTGACATCACCTCAACGGAGT
>JACQQS010000068.1 GCA_016206925.1 Candidatus Omnitrophota bacterium | reverse complement strand
TGCGAACCGGTTAAAATCCATTGCCCCGGTTTCCGGTCACGGTCAATTGCAGCTTTGATATAAGAAAGAAGCTGGGGCACGTGCTGAATTTCATCGATGATAACGGGATTCGGATATTTTTCCAAAAATCCGCGCGGGTCGTTAATGGCCAGCGACCGGACATCCATTTCATCCAGAGAAACATAACGATACCGCTCCCCGCCCACCTTTTGAACTAAAGTGCTTTTCCCCTTTCAGCTCCATCTCCTCAATACCATCAAGTTTCAACTACGGCAAAAGAGATTGAAATCACTCGGCCGAAATCAGCGGCCAGTTTGGAAATAAATGGGAAGATTTTGGAAGAAAATGCCGCTCCCGAAAGCTCTAATTGGGAACCCAAGTTCATAGATCCCCGCTTTCGCGGGGATGACAAGCGCAAACCTTTGGGACGTCCCGACATGGAAAGTTCTGAATGGGGCTACGCGTATTCGGGATTAATTTGCTATCTCTGGCGCCTAGAGATAGAAATGATTGGCTGGCCGAGGTTGACACAAGGCGAACCGCCGACCGCGCGCTAATACAACTACTCGTGCCTCTTTATCGACGACGGTCCAAGGGATATTTGCTTTCCCTTGGCGAGCCTTTTGAGAAATTTCCGATGCCGCCTACGCCCTTTAATCTCAGCAATTGATTCGGGTTGCGTCATATTTCCAATTTTCCAATAGTACTGTTTCTTGACTTCTGGTATTATCCGGGTTATCTTTACGCTGGAGGTGATAAACGATGAAGATCAAGAATAACAGCGTCCTTCGCACGCTTTCAAAGAAGTACCAGTTGACGATCCCTAAAAAGTTCGGTGAGGACTTGGGACTTGAGCCACCCGTCGTGGTGAACGTTATCCAGGATCCCAAAGCGAAACGGATCATTATCGAGGCCTTCCAGGGAGGTGCCCTGAATAAAGCTGATAAAAAGGCCGCTTTTATTGAGGCTTGCAGGATCCTCGGCAAGAAATGGTCCGAGCGCGGTGTCAGCGCAAGCGACGTCGATAAGGCCATACGCGAATTCCGGAATGGTTCATGAGAAAACCGGTCGGTGTCGTCCTTGACACCAATGTTTTCATCTCTGCTTTTATCCTGAAGAAAGCTTCTTACAAGCTTGCCGAAGCATGGCAGGATGAGAAGTTCTTCTGGATTCTTTCCCCCGAAATCAAAGAGGAATATTTCGCCGTAATTTCCCGTCCTAAATTTGGCCAAAATGAATATGAAGTGCGCACTATCCGGCTTTTGCTTGAACATCTCATCGAAGAGGGCACCATTAAACAAGTCACGCCTGCTATCAAGCTCAATATCATCAAGGAAGACCCCAAGGACAACAAATTTCTTGAGGGTGCCGTATCGGCGAATGCGAGTTACATCGTGAGCGGCGACCGGCATCTTCTGAATCAAAAACAGTATCGGGACATCCTGATTCTTTCCATACGGGATTTTCTTCAGAAGATTTAAACCAAATTTCCATCGGCCGGCGTCTTATTTTGTAATCCTTGCAAGGTGCTGGGGAACCTTGACACATGGCGAACTGCTCACCGCGCGCTAATATAACTACTCGTGCCTCTTTATCGACGACGGTTCAAGGGATATTTGCTCTCCCTTGGTAAGCCATTTCCGCTAAACGGGCGCGGCCTTCTTCGCACTGAGTGGGGATTGTATCAATAAAGTGGGTGGTTCTTGAAATCTTAAAATTGGTATCCTCGGCTCACCCAATAATGCCAATTCTCGATGGCCTCTTGGGTTTCATCGTCCACTTCCACACCTTCCAGTTGAGATAGAGGAACGGCTAACTTCCGCCCTTGCCAAGTTACCTTGACAAACATTTCTTTTTCGCATTCCTCTTCGGGCGCCATTTCTATGACTTGTACTTTCTCCTTCTTCTTTAAAGGAGAAATAACGCGCTCGGCAATACAACAGGCCCGAAAGGGAAAACTGAGTTTGTCCTGCAGGTAGTAATACCAACCCATCGTCCTTTCTGATTCATCGTTGGCATCAACGATGATCTCCATATGTATCCGGTTTTCTCTAACCGAATCTTCTTTGATCTCAGGCTTCAATCAGCACCTCTCTTTTCATTGCTCTTGCTTGATCCTATTCCTCTTCGTCAAAAACCTCATATCGATAACCCTGCTCGCAAAGAAATAGCTGTCTCTTAAACACAAAACGTCCCTTGAATTTCTTCCATTCGTAAGCCCTGCCAATGCTATCTTGCTCCTTCACTTATGAACACCCCAACGCTCCGCCTCTTCGGGAGCAATCACCGAAAGAACATTTAACCGAAGCGCGTCAGAGCTTCCGGAAAATTCGTAATCGGCGATCATTCTCTTCTCATCCGGAAAATACCTTTTCTTGCGCTCGAGCATCTGATCCAGCCATAAATCTGCCGCCTCCGCCAAATCGCTCTGCAAACCTTTCTCCCGCATCACGCGGATGATTTTCTCTTTGAGTTTGGCTTTTTCGTCGATCACCAAAGAGACGTTCCAAACCATAATGGCAAACATAATAATGTTCCTCTGCATTCTGTCGCAAACTTCGGGATCCTCTTCACCTTCCATCTTTTTTAAAAGCGGCTCCGCAAAATCAAGAATTACTTCCGACATTTTTCTTATTTGTGGAGGTCGATCAATGATGACGGTATCTTTCCATTTCCGTGCCCGATGGACTAACCGCTCCATGCCCGGATCGCCCTTTTCCAATAATCTCAAGTAACTTCCTCGAAGATGATGAATGTAATGACGCGAGGCAGGACCGTCCTTCCAATGACGAGCGGATAAGGTGAGCCGATTCATAACGCTTTCAAATTCTTTCAGGCTTAAGGGCTTTAATGCAAGCACCAGGGCGGCGGACTGATAGATCACATCATGCAGGAAGCCTTCACTTTTGGCATCCGGACGCCTTCGGATCAAGCTGTAAAGCCTCAGCATTTCCTCATCGGTGGTGATTCCTTGCATAAAATCGTGCGCCAATAGAACATTACGTTCAATCCTAAAAAAAATCTCCACATAATTCTCGTCTAGTTCAATTTCATAAGAAGGCGGCTCCTGCTCCCCTCGAAAAAGCTCTCGAAGCGAGCTCATGTTCCACGCGGAAAACTGATGACTTTTATCCACGAGACAAATGCGGTGCCGGTCTTCAATAAAGGGTGGCCCCTGCCAACCTTCGGGGAAGACCAAAGCCAGATTCAGCGTAGAAAGGTCCAGCCCGTCCCTTTCTACAATCTCTCGTAGAGAAGGAATCAAATTTTGGAGGTGGTCATTCTTTTTCTTGTCAGCCCTTCGGATTTTCGTCCAAAACACCGCAAGCCTCCTATAGTCATGCGTTACTTCAAAATCACCTGCGACAAAGTAGCACAACTCATAAGCGTTGTGAACCGCCTGCCGGCGAATTTCATCGCCTTCCTCCGAGATTGTGACGATCCGGCGGTACTCAAAATCTTCACCGGCCGCACCCTCATAAGAATCGCGAAGCTACCTACCGCAGAAGCAAAACAGATAGAAACGGATCGCCTTCTGTCAATGGTTGGGTATAAAGGGAAGTTGAATAACGGATGATTCCTCTTCCACTGTTGCTTCGCACTCTAACACGCGAAATAGCGCGCCGTAGCCAACACGCCAGCGTTCTCCCGTAGCGAGCGTCACACTGGCTGTTTTGGAATTAAGCTTTGTAACCGTGCCGTAAACTTCTCTGTGTTGCCTGTCTAAGAACCCAACATGGTCACCTACTTTAAGCGTTGCTCTGTCGACCTTGTTATGAGAGACGCTCATATCGTTCCTCACGCCTTCGATATTAATCATATGGAAAGGAATGCTCCAACGTTTCTCATCGTGGTGATTCCGTACGAGCGCGTGTGTACGATGAACTTCTAAAACCGTGGCGGAGATTTCCCTGTTTTCTTTGCCGTCAAGGTAGGTAATTTCTTGGCCAACGCGTAGTCGCGAACGAACAGCATCGACTCGTTTAGAATCCTTAAGCATGTGATCAATCGCTACACTGAGCCGCCAAAGGTCAAATGAGGTTTCGCCTTCCAATTTTGACAAAGTCTCTGGAATATCCATAAACCCGCCTAAAGGTTAAGAATGTTAATGAAATCAACCTGCGTAACCGCAGACGCCCATACGTGGAGAGTTAACGACCGGTAAGCTCATGTCTTCTCCGCATTTATGCTTTTTAATGCACCGGTCACAATAGAGCGCTTCCTTCTCATATTCACAAGAGCACTCGGAGCAGATCACCGCTGCAGGTTTACTGCACGTGACGCACTTAAAACCTTGCGACTCATTCCTTGCGAGAATCGAAATCTTTTCCTTGTTTCTCTTGCCTTCTCTTTCCCAGATGACTTCAAGATCAAGATCGGTGGTGCTTCCGAAGTCGTACTCATAATGCGCGGTGAGTCCTGGAGACAACACCTTACCGAGGCGAATATGCATGGATTGGCCTTCGGATCCCCCGGAAAACATATCCCCGCCTCCCTCGAATCTATTCTCTCCAATGGTAAACGCACTCAAGTGGCCGCAGCATTCAAGCCAGATTGCGCGAAGGAAATCGTCCAGATCTTCAAGAAAAGCTTCCGCATCGGCTTCAAGAAAAAGCCAATAAGAATGGTCATAGCTTGCCCATACTCTGAGGCCAAAGATTGTACCGATCTTCTTTGCCTCTTTCTTGGAAAGAGGTTCGGTGGGCACTGTTTCCCAAGACGTCTTCCGGATTTCACAGGATCCGAGATGCTTCTCTATTTCCGAAGCAGAAAAAAGGTTATTACAAAAAGCGCATTTTCCGTTGCTTTCTAATGTCTTTGGCATGGCAACCTCCTGTGCGTTGCTTCTTTGGCACTTATACCGTCATTTTTCTTTCAGCCACTCGAAACCTTTTTTTGTTGTTACATATCTTTGCTTGGGGCTTCTCGGCGAATCAGGATCGGTCATCGCAAGGAGCCCTTCCTTTAAAAGAGGGTGAAGGTAGTTATTCATAAATGTCTCTCTATGCTTAAGGCTTATGCAAGTCATCATTGTTTTGATTTTCTGCGGCTCTTTGCAATAGGACAACAATTTTAGCTCTTCCGATACTTGTCCGGTACTTGTCCGACGCCGGGTGGAGAGCGGTTGTTCGGCTTCTTTCGGTGTGACCCCTTTGGCGGTTTTAAGAGAATAGCGGGGATCGCGGTGGAAAGTAACCCGGAAGAAGTTCTCGATCTCAAAGACAGGCTCCTTTAACCGGCATCTTCCATAAGACGTCTCATCTTTTTTATGCCCGATCCCATTCTTTCAACTTTACGCATGCGATGAAACATATCCGCGATGATATGATTTCGCCTGATTGATGACGTGCCGAAGTTTTCCATGGTGACACCGGGTGCAAAACCTCCGGGGCTTTCCACTTCGACACGGTCATCATAAACACATACGTAAATGCTGGTGCCTTGCATGCAGTAATCCCGGTGGATAATGGCATTTGCTAACCCTTCTCTTATCGCATCCGGAGGATATAGCCACTTCTCCTGGCGTTGGAGCTTTCCTGATTCGATCCAGGCTTTCATGGAAATATGGTCAAAGATGAACTGCTCGGCCTTCTCAAGCAACGTGATTGCATCAGCGCCAATCGTCTTAAAATCAGTCATCTCACCGGTCACATCATACCCTCGAAATCGAATAGCCTTTAACTCCACCTGCAAAAAGAAATCCTGGGGATCATGGCCAAACAACAAAATGGCTGCGTTTGTAATTTTCTTATGCTTTGTCAACTTTAGCTTCTTTAAGATATCCGTCACAGATGCCTTTGGATTGATACCCAGCCCTCTTTCCTGTTTAGCTTTTTTGACAAAAGCAATGAGTTTTTCCTTGCTGATATCTGCGATTTTTGCCCCCTTACAAATCTGTGAGTCAAAATTTAACTCCTCCTTATGTTTCTCCAGAATCCGCCCTTCATACTCATCTTTGCTCATTTGGCGTGTGGATTTCCCTACGCGAACGTACGGTCTGCCGTTTGCGAGAACAAGTTTGTCGCGGGATTCTTTGACATCGATCACGATGATTTCTTTGCCGTCAACTTTGCTGATGGTAATCCGGGGATGAATCTTGGGCTCCGTGCTCTGAGCAATGCGGTTCGTGAGATTTTCGATCGTGTCTTTACCGATGGAGATGCCAAGAACGCTCCCGGTCTTTGAAACTCCGATGAAGAGCCGCCCGCCTTCGGTGTTAGCGAAAGCGGCAACGCTTTCAACTATGGCACCCATCTGCGCAAACGATGGCTTCCACTCAATTGTCATAGATTCGCTGGAACCGATAAGTTTTGATGCGCTTTTTGTTTTCATATTGATTCGCGATCGCACCTTATCCCCACTTAAGCTAAAGCTGACCTGTATTGCTCATCGAGGATACATGAGCGGTTTCCTGCCAACGAACCGAATCGATTAACTTCATGAAATTTCGTTTGATCTTGTGCCGAACGCGGATGGACTCAAGGTAACTCATGAAATCTGTCTTATGATCAAGCCTCTCCATAAGATGCCTGACCTTCAAAAGGAATTTAACCGCATCTTTGTAGGCATCGTTATTCTTCCGGTCGACTGTTGGCTCGACCTGCTGCTTGTAAACTTCAAGGGCATCTTCGGGATGTTCTTTCTCGCGCTTCGCGGCAAGATCAAGCCAGAGACTATTGCGGCAACCGCCATCTTTGGCTTCCTTCCAGGCAGCTTCGTAATCTTTCTCCCAAATGAATATCTTAATGAGCGCCGAGTGATCAGACACGCGATCCCATCGGCTCTGAGACTGTTTCTTTCTTGCCTTGATAATGGACTCGCGAAGAAAGGCAAGCGCCTTCTCACGCCAGGTGGGCCACTCGGAAATCCGCTTGGCGTGTCCGGCAAGCTTCTGGTAGTTTCCGATATCAGCATGATCGGTAAACTCCGCCCAAATAAGTTTCATGGCTTCATCGTGACGTTCTCTTCTGTGGTATTCTTCAGCTAAAAAGTCCCTCAGTCTGGAATCCGTTCGTTCGGGAAAAGCCCTGATGCCACGCTCGGCCCACTCGAGAGCTTTGTCATGCAAGCGTGCTTTCTTGTACTCTTCGGCAATTTGGAAGTAATGGTACGCATGTGAAAGATCGTGACTCATAACAGCAACAAGCGCTTCGATATCACCTGAGGCTCTCGCTAAAGCCTCCATTATGCTCGTGATGCGAAATCGCTTTCCGTATTCTTGGCTTGCACCGGGATGAAGTTGTGGAATCTTAGTCCACTCGGCTTCGGCAAGTTTCCGGTAAACGGCAAGTCCTTTCTTACCCAACACATCCTTGTAAGTAGCCGCGGCATGGTAGAAGGTATCGTAATCGGTGCCGAGCTCCCATTCAAAGAGCTTCCTTGCCAATGTTTCGGGATCCGGCTTTGCTTCCCGGCATGCCGTATGGTGAATCTCTTGCAGCTCTTCCAGAAGACCGCCCATATGGCCATCCGAATCATCTACTTCGCCGAGACGTTCCTCAATCGATTTAAGAAAATGCTCGGAAAGCTCGATGACCTCTTTCGCATGGCCTTCTTTAAGAAGCCCTTCAACCGAGCGCACGACATCTTCGATCCGCCGGCAATAGTCCCAGGCCGAATGGTAATCGACAAAACCATCGGTATCCACCGCATGATCGATGGCCGCCCGGTACGTAGCCAGATGGAGTCCCTTAGACCCTTTCGCCGCGGCTTTCATGAGGAGCTGCTCGCGCAACCGGTCGTCATCCATAGATTGCTCTGCGATCATATTGACGAGCGCATCTTTATTTTGCCTTCCGAGGTATGCGCGAACATCATCCATGTTGATGGCCGGCTCCGAAGGCTTTCTTCGACTCTCGCTATTTCCTTCCGGTTTGAGAAAGGCTAAACCAGCAGCAACAAGATGCTTACAGAAGACATCCTCGGCGCCGAGGGGACAATTACAGGAATAAGTTAGGTCATCCCCCTCTATCCAGAATTTAACACGGTAATCACGGCTCCCACGAACCTTGGCCGTCAATACACCCCTGTCTTCCGTTAGAGCAAGCGCCCTTCCGCTCGAAAAATAATCCTCTCCTCGCGCAAAAGAGCGGGAATCCGCCAACCGACGTATAACTCTCTCGTTTAAAACCTTAGCCCACGAACGTTTCATTCCGTGCTCGCTCCACACGCTATTCGTTCTTGCTGTACATCTTCATTGTTGTGAGTTTGTATGCAAATCCGATAGAGCAACGCGGGACTGCGAAAACAATGGCTACCAAACTTGACACATGGCTAAACGGCCAACGTTCCGATTCATCGTAGGTATCAACAGTAACTTCTTGCTCAATCCGTTCTTCTCTTTCTTGATCTTCCGGAATGTCTTGCATCTTAAGCCACATCCTTCACCCTCCTTATCGATTTGCAAACCAACGCAACACTGGATTTCGGGAAAGTTTTTCCAGGATCTCGTCCGCATCATCGTCAGGCCCCTGAATATACAACGGTTTCCCATCAGGCCCGCCGAAACGGATATGGTGGTGATTGGTGGTTTGTTCATCCCCGAGTACTTTTCGGGCAAGCTTAAAATCCGGATGCGGGTCAAAACCAAGTTTCTTGGCGTAGTCGACCGCACCGAAGATAATCTCCTTAGCAAAACCAATCGTTATCTCTTCGTGCGGGCCATCTGTAAAACACCCTGGCAACAACTCTTCTTCAACGGTCTTTTTGCTTAACCCCGCGTTCGAGAAAGCATTTTTAACCCCGAGGCAGAAAATATCCGCCAAATAAACCCCGGCGATGAAATTTCCATCTTCCTGCCGGCGCGTCACCACAATCCTGGCAAGACCGGTTTTTTTCCAGTTCCCATTGACCAGGCAACGGTCTACAGGATAATTCTCGGAAGCCCCGATGATCTGCTTAACTGTTTCGTAACTTAAAGCAGAAGGAGATTCGCGCTTTTGCGCTTCTTCATCTCTAGCCAAACAACATTTCTTGTACTTCTTCCCGCTGCCGCAAGGGCAAGGTTCATTTCGTCTAACTTTACTCGGGTATAGAATGCTCTTTTAGGGCTTCCGCAGATTCAGCCATGGCCATTTTCATATTTTCCACAATCTGATCACGACTGTAAGGAAAGTAATCGCAAAACTCCGAACAGTATTGATGCCTCTTGTGATGAAAAGAAAAATCTTCCTCAGCTACGATTCCGAGTTCATCTTCAAAGTCCTGGCACCAGTTGAAAAGACACTGCATGCCAGAGAAAATGCGCTCTGCGTCTTGGATTGATTTCATTTTCTTGGTAAAGCGGCTCTTCAAATGTTCCCACACCTCGATCCAGAGTTCGCATGCTTCTCTGTGTTTGCCCTGACGGACCAAATCATAGTCGTCCTGCATCTTATTATCAATCTGTTCCGAATTCACAATGCCAGGTGCCCATCTTTCCCACAGCACGATACAAGCCATCCAAATAAAGTCCTCATCGTAAAGCTCGGCGGTAATCGGATAAACCTCTCGCCAATGCTTTGCCAGGTCACATGCTGAATAAAATTTCTTAACATCTTCCAAAAATTCTCTCTCCTCAAGGCGCACACCGAAATCCTTTAATTTTTGGGCAATCTCTTCCGTCGAAAACGCCCTGATTTCATCTATCTCCCAATGTACCGAACGCATCATTTTATATTTTGAAGTGCCATTCCACATGTGCTCCTCCTCCAAGCTGAGACAAGGGTTAATATTCCACCGAATAGCCAATCGCGGGATACTTTTTCAGGCGCCTTTGGTGCATTTTGAAAAGGACGGGCACGTTCCGGTCGACATAATCATAAACTTGTATGATATGTTTATGATCATGAATCCGGTGAAGACGCCCGACGTATTGTTGCAAGGTGCCGTGCCATGAAATCGGCATAGCAAGAAATAAGGTATCAAGTCTTGCGTCATCAAAACCTTCTCCAATGTAGCGGCCCGTTGCAATAATCATTCGCCCTCCGTTACCTGACATCTTAACTTGCTCTGCTGCGGCCTCGCGCTCTTTCCTACCCATCCCACCTTTTAAAACAATGAGGGTTTGGACATGCGGCTTTAGTTTCTCCCGGAAATATTCTACATGTTTCGTCCGTTCTGTCAAAAGGAGCGGAACGCTTCCTTGTTGAAGTACTTCGAGAATATCCTGAGCAATAAGCTCATTACGCTTCTCATCTGTAGCCAAGGCCGCATAGATTCGACTAATGTGCAGATGGGGTTCTACAAAAGGCATTTGAAAATCCGTATAACGCAATTTGACCACATGTTTAAAAGGCTGCTCCTCGATCATATCCTTCGCGCTTGACCGGAACCGAATCGGCCCGCATTGCATCATAATAATAGGATGATGGCCGTCTTGCCTGGTTGGAGTTGCTGTCAAGCCGAGCACATAACGCGCTTTCACCTGCTTCATGACCTGCTCAAAACTGAAGGCGGCAATGTGATGACATTCGTCTACAATAACTTGGCCATAATTGGCCACAAGATCCTTCACCTCTCCTTTTCGGAATAAAGTCTGAAGCATTGCAATATCGATAATACCTGTAGGCTTCTGTTTGCCAGCTCCAATCAAGCCGATCTTATTTCGAGGCACACTTAAAAACATGACCAATCTTTCTTTCCACTGGTCCATAAGCTGACGGCGATGAACGAGAACAAGCGTGTTGACCTTTCTTTTGGCAATCATCCAAGCTGCGACGACCGTTTTGCCAAAGGCCGGGGTGGCGGATAAAACTCCGATATCATGCTTGATAAGTTTCCTTACTGCTTCGCGCTGGTTTGACCTTAATTTGCCGGTAAAGCGAACCTTTATCGGTTCTCCTGAAAAACATTCATTGACAATCTCCGGTCGGATATTCAATCCGTTAAATAAATTCAGCACCTCTGAAAGGCAGCCTCTGGGCAGTCCAAGATGCCGCGGGAACTCTTCGGCGCATCCAATAATACGGGGCTTATCATACGTGGAAAGCCTCATAGCTTGGGCCCTGTAGAATTCTGGATTTTGGAATGCAGCTAATTTTTTTAATCGAGCAAGTAACTGTGAAGGCAGTGAATCGTTTTCAACATAAATCAGATTCGCCAAAGTAATCTTTACAGAGGATGGCAGAGGATCGGTTATCGCCAAAGGCTGAATCTTCTTCGAGGGAAGAAGCATCCAGGGGTCGGCCTCATTTTCATCGGTTTGGCTTCTGCGGATATCAATGACACCGCCATTTTGCGAAAAGCGGTGAACAAGAGCATCCACATCTCGATAACTTATCTTCCTTAATGAACCCAAGAAAGCCCACTGATCCGGGTAAGGCTGAAAACGTCTGTCGAGAAAAACACTATTGCCCGTCTTTCTGCGATTACCTTGTAAAGGAAGGGCAATGAGATTTCCAAAACCACCTTTCGGCATCGTATCTTGAGAAGGAAACAATCGGTCATAAGAATCAAAACCCAATCGGTAATGAACGTTCATGGTTTGGGTAATGAGCGCGCAGCCAAGTTTTCGCGCTAAGGCAGCTGGAATCGGCTGGTCGAAGAAAAACCAAATATGGGCGCCATTCCCTGATTGTGATCTTTCCAAAGCTGCGGGAACTTCAAACATATCGCAAGTTTTGAGGAATGCCTCAACATGCCGCTGCCACTCGCCTTTATCAAAATCAATCGCAAGGAACCAGCATGTTTCATCTTTTAGCAAAGGATAGACGCCGATCATATGCCGGCCGCTCAGATGATCGAAAATAACTTTGTTACCAAGCGGAAGAAACTTGCTATGGGGACATTCGGAACATTTGATTTGAGGCTTCCGGCAAAGATTTCTGTCCCATTCATTCCCGCATGCCGATGAATAGCC
>JACQQS010000066.1 GCA_016206925.1 Candidatus Omnitrophota bacterium | reverse complement strand
GTATTTCACCTTATGATTTTTGAGATTGGCCAAAAGCTTACGCTGCTTGTTAAACATGTCCTGTGTTTTTACCACGGTGGGCGAGCCAGAGGACATTTCAAAATTATTGGTTGAGTATCAGAAAAGTCACGAAGAAACTTTTAAAATCAGCGGGGCACTCGTCGGTGGGAAGGTAGTGGATGAAGCTTACATAAAGCAGCTGGCCGCCCTTCCTTCAAAACAAGAGATTCGAGCAAAAGCAGTTGGTACGCTGAAAGGCCCGATCAACGGTTTTGTGCTGAATTTACGCGGGTTGCTGCAAACACTCGTTGTTGTACTCAAAGCCGCAAGCGAGAAGCCGGCTACGAAGGCTTCTTAGAAAATATTATCAAAAAACTGGAGGTAACTATCATGAGCACAGGAACAAAAACTGCTACGGTTGAAGAAGAAGGCCAAGCATCATCCGGTTTGTTAAGCCCGAAGCTGGCTACTTTAATTAAGGAAATCGAGGGACTCACCGTTCTGGAGCTGGCCGAGTTGGTTAAGGCACTCGAGAAGAAGTTTGGAGTGTCGGCTGCTGCTATGGTGGTAGCGCCTATGGCCGGCGGAGTTGCTGCCGGAGCCGGTGCGGCCGCAGGTGCTCTGGCGGCTGAGGAGAAGACGACTTTTACGGTGGTTTTGGCGGATGGGGGGGCGCAGAAGATCCAGGTGATTAAGGAACTTCGCACGGTGACCTCGCTCGGCCTTAAGGAAGCGAAGGATTTGGTTGAAGCCGCACCGAAGACCATCAAGGAAGGCGCCAGCAAGGAAGAGGCAGACAAAATCAAAGCGGTCTTAGAAAAGGCCGGGGCAAAAGTCGAGCTTAAGTAATTTTATCGCAATGCGTAAATTGCGTCTCACTCAAATTTGGCATTGCCCAAACAAAGCGGAGGCTATTTCATTATGACCAGCACGGTGGGTCAACGATTATCTTTTGGAAAGATTCGTGACTGCATGGATTTGCCCAACTTGGTTGAGATCCAAATCAATTCATACGAAAACTTTCTGCAAACGGACCGAAACAAAAAGCGCCGAGCCAAGCAGGGCTTGGAGGCCACTTTCCAGGAGTGTTTTCCCATTGAAAGCTTTGACGGCAGCTGCCGTTTGGAGTATTTAGGCTATTCCTTGGGAAAACCAAAATATTCCGTCGAGGAATGCCACAAGCGCGGGATGACGCACGCTGCCCCGCTTAAGATCTCCTTACGTCTGGTCCGGAAGGGCGCTTCCAAGGAGCAGGAAGTTTACATCGGTGATCTTCCGCTGATGACCGACAGCGGTACGTTCATTATTAACGGCGCAGAAAGAGTGATTGTGAGCCAGTTGCACCGTTCGCCGGGCGTTTCGTTGGAATCTTCGATACATCCGAGCGGCAAAAAAATGTACAGCGTTCGCATCATTCCCTATCGAGGTGCGTGGCTGGAATTTGAGGCCGACATCAACGACGTTCTTTACGCCTATATCGACCGCCGCCGCAAGATTTTAGCGACGACTTTGATGCGTGCTTTAGGAATTTCATCGAACTTTGACATTTTAAATGCGCTATATGAAATCGAGACCATTTCGGATCTCAGCCGTGCTTCGTTTAAGAAACTTGAGGGCCGTGTGCTGGCCGGTGATATTAAGAATCCAAGTACCCAGGAAGTTGTTTATCCGGGCGGCATCAAGTTAACCAAGGAAAACCTTGAGTACATGGCCAACCACGACATAAAGGAAATCAAACTTGCCGTAATTTCGAATGACGATCCGGCTATCGTAAACACCCTGGAGCGGGATCCTTACCGGTCTACGGAAGACGCACAGTTAGCCATTTATAAGAGGATGCGGCCCGGTGATCCGCCGACCGTGGATAGCGCGAAAGACCTTATCGAGAAATTGTTTTTTGACATGCAGCGTTACGATTTGGGCAAGGTAGGAAGATTCATGTTAAATCGAAAACTGAATACCCAGATAAATCAGAATATGACAACGCTCATCGCTGACGATGTAATTAACGTCGTGCGAACGCTTCTCAAACTTAAAAATGGGCAGGTAAAGGTAGATGATATAGATCATCTGGGTAACCGGCGCGTACGTTCGGTAGGCGAGCTTTTGCAGAATCAATTCCGCATTGGTTTGGCCAGAATGAAACGTTCGGCGCTTGAACGGATGTCCATTTATGATTTGGATTCCGTTCTGCCGCACAACTTAATTAATCCGAAACTCATTTCGGCTGCCGTTAAGGACTTTTTCGGCCGATCCCAGCTTTCCCAGTTTATGGATCAAACCAATCCGCTTGCGGAGTTGACGCATAAACGGAGGCTTTCCGCGCTGGGTCCCGGCGGATTGTCCCGGGAGCGCGCGGGTTTTGAAGTACGCGATGTGCATCCATCCCACTATGGGCGGCTGTGCCCCATCGAAACGCCGGAAGGTCCGAACATCGGGTTGATCGCTTCTTTGAGCACGTACGCGCGCGTGAATGAAATTGGATTTTTGGAAACGCCCTATCGCAAAGTTGAAAATGGTTATGTTACCGACAAGATCGAATATCTGTCAGCGGATGTCGAAGACCGCTACGTGATTGCTCAAGCAAACGCTCCGCTAAATGAAAAAGGGCAGTTTGAAAATGCGCAGGTGTTGGCGCGTTTCCGAGGAGACTTTCCAAAAGTAGATCGTGAAAAAGTGGATTACATGGATGTGTCGCCCAGACAGCTGGTGAGCGTTGCGGCGTCTTTGGTTCCGTTTCTTGAACATGATGATGCCAATCGCGCTCTTATGGGTTCCAACATGCAGCGGCAGGCTGTTCCTCTTCTCTTTACGGAGTCTCCGATCGTAGGAACCGGCATGGAGCACCGCGTTGCAAAGGATTCAGGAGCTGCTTTGGTCGCAAAAGCAAAAGGAACGGTTCAATACGTAGATTCTGAACAAGTAGTTGTGGACGATTTTGTGTATCACTTGAAAAAGTTTGAGCGGTCGAACGCAGGCACCTGTTTAAATCAACGACCCTTTGTGAAGGTTGGCGACAAGGTCAAGCGTGGAGACATTTTAGCAGACGGGGCAGCGACTTCAGGCGGAGAACTGGCGCTCGGGAAAAATATCTTGTGTGCATTTTTACCTTGGCGCGGATACAACTTTGAAGATGCCATACTCATTAGCCAGAGGCTCGTGCGCGACGATATGTATACCTCGCTCCATGTCGAAGAGTTTGAGATAGAAGCCCGCGATACGAAACTTGGAAACGAGGAGATCACACGGGACATACCGAATGTCGGTGAGGATGCCCTGAAAGATTTGGATGAAAATGGCATCGTGCGTGTGGGTGCCGAGGTACGCGCCGGCGATATTTTGGTAGGAAAGATCACCCCGAAGTCAGAAACGGAACTCTCGCCCGAGGAAAAACTGTTGCGTGCCATATTTGGAGAGAAGGCGGGCGATGTGCGTGACGCTTCTCTTACAGTACCGCCCGGGGTGGAAGGCATCATCGTAGACGTTAAGGTCTTCGAACGGAAAGAGTCGAAGCCCAAGTCGAAAGAAGAGAAACGCGATGAAAATAAAGAAATTGAAGATATCAAGACGCGGTATCAAGAGCGGATTAATCAGCTAAAGACCGAGCGGCTAAGCAAGATCTCCAATATGGTTCAGGGGAAGATGCTTGCCGAAGATCTTTTGGATGACGTGCTCGGTGAGGTTTTGATCAGAGCGAGTCACAAGATTGAGAAAAAAGATCTGAAAAAGCTCGAACGCTGCGATTGGGAGTCCATCCGGCTTGAAGACGAGCCGGAGCTTGAGGAAGGCATTCGAAAGATTGCCCGCGTGTGGGGCGATGAAATCGATGAACTTGTGGAAGAGCGCGCGCGCGAAATCGATCGTGTTAAGAAAGGCGACGAACTTCCGCCCGGCGTCCTGAAGAAAGTAGTCGCCTATGTTCTCAGCCGGCGAAAGATATCGGTTGGAGATAAAATGGCTGGGAGGCACGGAAATAAAGGCGTCATCGCAAAGGTTCTTCAGGATGAAGATATGCCGTTTCTCCCGGATGGTACGCCGATAGATATCGTGTTAAATCCTCTCGGAGTTCCATCACGTATGAACGTGGGACAACTCTTGGAAACGCATCTGGGATGGGCGGCCAAAGCTTTGGGAATGAGGGTGGAGTCCCCTGTTTTCAGCGGCGGTACAGAAATTGAAATTCGCAATCTCCTTAAAAAAGCCGGCCTTCCTGAAGGAGGGAAAACCGAGCTTTATGACGGAAGAACAGGCGAACGTTTCGACCAAAAAGTGACGGTCGGCTACATCTATATGATGAAACTGGCCCACATGGCGGATGACAAAATTCATGCCCGATCCATCGGACCTTATTCGCTCGTAACGCAGCAACCGCTTGGAGGCAAGGCGCAGTTTGGCGGTCAACGGTTCGGCGAAATGGAAGTGTGGGCGCTTGAAGCGTATGGATCTGCTTTCACGTTGCAGGAACTGCTTACCGTGAAAAGCGATGATGTAATCGGCCGCGCCCGTATTTATGAGGCCATTGTAAAAGGAGAAAACGCACTATATCCGGGCACGCCGGAATCGTTTAACGTCTTGGTAAAAGAATTACAAAGTTTGGGGCTGGACATTATTCCGGAGAAAACCGCGGCCGCAAAAGAAAATGAAGCCAGGAGAAAAAAAGAAGCCAAAGAGCGCCGTGAACGTGAAAAAGTTGAAACGGCCCGCGAAAGATTAGAAACCGCACTTAAAGGTTAGGGAAAAGGTTGAGAATATGCCACGTCAAGATATTAATATTTTCGATTCCATCTCGATTCGCATAGCTTCTCCGGAAACGATTCGCTCATGGTCGCGCGGAGAAGTAAAGAAGCCGGAGACGATCAACTACAGGACACTCAAGCCCGAGAAGGACGGACTTTTCTGCGAACGCATATTTGGGCCGACAAAGGATTGGGAATGCGCCTGCGGAAAGTATAAGCGCATAAAGCATAAAGGTATTGTCTGCGATCGGTGCGGCGTCGAAGTAACGCAATCCAAAGTGCGCCGCGAACGCATGGGTCACATAGAGCTGGTAACGCCGGTATCGCATATTTGGTTTTTCAAAAGCATGCCTTCGCGTATTGGAAACCTTCTCGATATGAGCATTCGGTCTCTCGAGAAGGTTCTTTATTATGAAGAGTACGTAGTTATTGATCCGAAGGAAACGCCGCTCAAGAAAAAAGATCTGCTAACAGACGAAGATTACCGTCAAGCGGTCGAGCAGTACGGGGTAGGCAGTTTTGTTGCGAAGATGGGCGCAGAAGCCGTTCGCGATCTGTTGGGCGAGCTTGAGCTCGAAAAGCTTGTGCAGAAATATCAAAGACAATTGCGAAGCTCCAAGTCTAAACAGGCACGCCAGCGGGCCATCAAGATTTTAAAGATTGTAGATTCATTTTTCCGTTCCGGCAACAAGCCGGAATGGATGATTCTGGATGTGACGCCCGTTATTCCACCCGATTTGAGACCGCTCGTCGCTCTGGACGGCGGCCGTTTCGCCACTTCTGATCTTAATGATCTTTATCGCCGCGTCATCAACAGAAATAATCGGCTGAAGAAACTTCTCGATTTAAAAGCACCCGACGTAATTATTCGCAATGAAAAGCGTATGCTCCAGGAAGCGGTCGATGCTTTATTCGACAATGGGCGCCATGGCCGTCCCGTGCTCGGAGCGGGAAATCGCCCGCTCAAGTCATTAAGCGATATGCTCAAAGGCAAGCAGGGGCGATTCAGACAGAACTTGCTTGGCAAGCGTGTTGATTACTCCGGCCGCTCGGTCATTGTCGTTGGACCTGAGCTAAAACTTCACCAAGCCGGACTCCCGAAAAAAATGGCTCTGGAGCTTTTCGAGCCGTTTATTATTAAAAAACTTAAAGAGCGCGGTCATGTCCACACCATCAAGTCCGCCAAACGGATGGTTGAAAGAGTGAAGCCGGAAGTTTGGGACATTCTTGAAGAAGTTATCAGCGAGCACCCTATTCTCCTTAATCGCGCGCCTACGCTTCATCGATTGGGTATTCAATCTTTTGAGCCCATTCTCATTGAAGGGAAGGCGATCCGCATTCATCCGCTTGTATGCGCTGCTTTTAACGCTGATTTCGACGGCGACCAAATGGCTGTGCACATTCCGTTGTCGACCGAAGCGCAAATGGAAGCGCGTATTTTAATGTTGTCTTCAAATAATATTTTTTCGCCATCCAACGGCTTTCCCATCGCCACGCCCTCGCAGGACATCGTGCTTGGGGTTTATTACCTGACAAAAATGAGAGAAGGATGCAGAGGAGAAGGGGTGCGCTTTGCTTCTACGGAAGAAGCTGCTTTAGCCTATAACGACAGAGAAGTTGAGCTTCACACCAAGTGCTTTGTCCGTGTAAACGGAAAATTGACGGAAACCAGCGTAGGCCGAATACTTTTCAATGATGTGCTGCCTACGGGATTTCGTTACGTCAATGAAGTCGTTAGCAAAAGTATTCTGTCATGCATTATATCCGAATGTTACCGCCAGTTTGGGCATGGTGAGGTGATTAAGCTTCTGGATCGTTTGAAGGAGCTTGGGTTTGAAGAAGCTACGAAAGCCGGGATTTCGATTTCGATCGACGATTTGGATATTCCTTCCGAGAAAAGCAAGCTGCTCGCCGAGGCGTATAAAGAAGTAGGGGCCATTGAAGAGCAGTATCAGCAGGGTCTCATTACCGATGGCGAGCGCTATAACAAAGTCATTGATATTTGGACACATACGACAGATCGCATCAGCGACACTCTGTTTGAAAACTTACTGGCGTTTAATCCGGTTTTTATGATGGCGGATTCCGGCGCCCGCGGCTCAAAGCAGCAAATTCGTCAGTTGGCCGGCATGCGCGGTCTGATGGCCAAGCCGTCCGGTGAGATTATTGAAAATCCAATTACCGCCAATTTTCGTGAAGGCCTGACGGTGTTGGAATACTTTATTTCTACTCACGGTGCGCGTAAAGGATTGGCCGATACCGCGCTTAAAACAGCCGATGCCGGTTATTTGACCCGCCGTTTAGTCGATGTCGCGCAGGATGTCATTATTTCGACCATGGACTGCGGCGCAAACAACGGTATTGTGGTCGAGCCTATCATGGAAGGTGAAGAGGTTATTATTGCTCTCAAAGATATGATTTTGGGCCGCGTTGCACTGGATAATGTTGTGGATGTCATTACGGATGAGAAGATTTGCGAAACGAATCAGCTGATTACGCTGGAAGTTGCCGAGCGCATCGATAAATTAGGCCTTGAGAAACTTCGAATTCGTTCGGTAATGACTTGCGAAGCGAAGCGCGGAGTTTGTGCTCTTTGTTACGGGAGCGATCTTTCCACCGGAAAACTGGTAGAGATGGGGACCGCAGCGGGTATCATCGCAGCGCAGTCCATCGGTGAACCGGGGACCCAGTTGACGATGAGAACATTCCACATTGGAGGAACGGCGTCGCGCGTAGTGGAACAATCGTATTTCAAGAGTCGGAACAAAGGCATCTTGAAATATCACAACTTAAAGACCGTCAAGAGCCCGACCGGGGATATCATCGTTGTCAATCGAAACGGCCAGGTTTCTTTGGATGATTCTACGGGCCGTGAACTGGAAACGTATACCATACCCTGCGGAGCGATTGTTTTTGGAGAAGATGGCGCCGCGTTTGAGAAAGGACAAATTTTTGTACGCTGGGATCCTTACACAGTTCCCATTTTAACGGAAGTTTCCGGCCGCGTGCGTTTTGAAGATATTAAAGAAGGCGTGACGATGACGGAAGAAATGGATGCGACGACCGGTCTCATTGAACGTGTGATTACAGAACATAAAGAAGATCTCCATCCTCAGCTTCTCATTTGCAACGATAAGGGTGAAGTCATCGCATTTTATCCCGTTCCGGTAGGCGCGCATATTACGGTTCAAGACGGGCAGGATGTGGCGGCCGGGAGCTTGATTGCAAAAACACCGCGTAAGATTGCAAAGACGCGTGATATTACGGGAGGCCTCCCGCGCGTAGCAGAGCTTTTTGAGGTTCGCAAGCCCAAGAACCCTGCCATCATCAGCGAAATTGATGGTGTCGTCGAATTCGGAGAAGTAACGAAGGGTCAACGCAAGATCATCGTGAAGAGCCCAACCGGCATGACCAAGGAATATCTCATTCCACACGGAAAGCACCTTAACGTTTATAAGGGGGATCGTGTGATGGCCGGTCAGCAATTGGTGGATGGGCCTGTCGTACCGCAGGATATCTTGCGCGTGAGCGGTGAACGCAGTCTACAACGTTACCTGGTAAATGAAGTTCAGGAAGTTTACAGACTTCAGGGTGTGACGATCAACGACAAACATATTGAAGTGATCGTACGGCAGATGCTTCGCAAGGTCAGGATTGATGAAGAAGGTGATTCCGATTTTCTGATCGGGGCTCAGGTGGACCGGAACAGATTTCAGGATGAAAACATGAAGCTGATCAAGAAAGGCAAGAAGCTGGCAAAGGGAAGCGCTACGCTGCTCGGTATCACGAAAGCATCACTTAGCACCGAAAGTTTTATTTCGGCAGCAAGCTTTCAGGAAACCACCCGCGTTTTAACGGATGCCGCAGCTTCGGGGAAAGTGGACCGTCTCGAAGGACTTAAGGAAAACGTTATCATGGGGCATCTCATCCCGGCCGGCACCGGATTTCACACCCATCGCCATATCAAATTGAAACGCGAGAACGACAGCATCGCTGAACAGGATGGGAATGGCGGCGGCTCCGTTGCAGTTGAAGAGGCCGTTTCGACCAAAGAAGGGGCGGCTACCGATCACGAAGGAGAAAAGAAAGAAGCCGCAGCGACGGAAAGTGAAAAAGGAGAAACGCCTGCTGCGGGCGAAAAGAAGCCGAAAGCAAAAGGCTCCGCAAAGAAGTCGAAAAAATCAAAGTAAATTTTTAGGAAGCTAGGAAGTATCGTATGCCCACCATAAGTCAGCTGATCAGATTAGGTCGACGAAATAAAAAACGGAAATCGAAAGCTCCGGCCCTTGACCGCTGCCCATATCGGAAAGGTGTCTGCTTGATCGTTCGCACGCAAACGCCAAAGAAGCCGAATTCGGCACTCAGAAAAATTGCCCGGGTACGCTTGACCAACGGAGAAGAAGTAACCGCTTATATTCCGGGGGAAGGGCACAATTTACAGGAGCATTCGATTGTTCTTGTTCGCGGAGGCCGCGTTAAGGATCTCCCCGGTGTTCGATATCACATCGTTCGCGGGATTCTGGATACCACGGGTGTTCAAAACCGAAAACGGTCCAGATCAAAATATGGCTGTAAAACACCAAAGTCATAGGGGCAGATAAGCTTTATGCGTAGAAGAAGAGCTGCAAAGAGGAAAGTTTTACCGGATTCAAAATACCACAGCACCCTTGTTGCCAAGCTGATTAATATCGTGATGCTCAAGGGCAAGAAACCGTTGGCTGAGCGGATCGTGTATTCGGCTTTGGACACTTTACAGGAAAAGACGGGACAGGATTCTCTTGAAGTTTTAAAAAAGGCCATCGACAATGCTCGTCCCCTTCTTGAGACAAAATCGCGAAGAGTTGGCGGAGCCACGTATCAAGTGCCTGTTGAAGTTAGGCCGGAACGCGGGACGATACTTGCTATCCGTTGGTTCCGCGATGCAGCGCGCGAGCGAAAAGGACAACCCATGGTGAAGAAGCTGGCAAGTGAGCTTTTAGATGCTTTTAACAAGACCGGCTCAGCCATCAAGAAACGCGAAGATGTCCATAAGATGGCTGAATCAAACCGTGCATTTAGCCATTATCGGTGGTAGGCCGTGGTAGATGAGAAACAATTACAAGTTCCACTCGACAAAATTCGAAACATCGGAATTGCTGCGCATATTGATGCGGGGAAGACGACGACGAGTGAACGCATCCTTTACTACACGGGAAAGACCCACAAGATCGGGGAAGTGCACGATGGCGCTGCGACGATGGACTGGATGGAGCAGGAGCAGGAGCGCGG
>JACQQS010000061.1 GCA_016206925.1 Candidatus Omnitrophota bacterium | reverse complement strand
TTGTGATCGTTGCAGACGGCGCTTGGGTATCGGGCGGAGGAAGCACCGTCACGCTGACACGGTAACCAGCCGTCAGCCTGGCCGCAGGGTTGATTACAGGGTCATCGATGAGATTTCCTGCTGCATCGTAGACCATTGCACCTCTATCGCTAATGTAGAAGCGTAACGGCAAGGATTCTACAGGTTCCGTAGGTGTCCAAGTGAATCTACCGAAAGGAAGGACGCAAACGAGTGGATTTTGGCCGCACTGATAAGGAACGCTTTCAAATGCAGAACCTTGAGGAAGAGGGTTTAAGACAATTCCTGTTGGATTACCACCAGCATCATAAGTGATGAGAGGAGTGGGGTGGAATGAAATGCCTTGGTATTGAGCGCCATCTACCAAACAGCCGTCGTCTCCATATAGACTGAAATCCACGGTATCCCCTACATATACTTGCATTGTAAGGGGAGGAAGTGCTTGAGGAGAATTACTAAAACGAGGAGGACAGTTAAACGGCACATCGATGTGTACCGGAGGACTTGTCACAATACCTCCCGGCCTGCCGTCATCGGCAGTGAACTGCACGTCAAATTCACCTGAAGCACGCGGTCCGCTCATATCCTCTGCGTCTGCAGTCCAACGAAACACCTGGCCATCAAATGTGGCGTCACTAAGCCTTCCTAACGGCCGTACGAGCCGCATGCTGACAGTTAACTGATCGTTGTCGGGATCGCTAACGAGAACTTTAAACCTTGCTGTCTTATCAGAATGAAGCTGAACATCTCCACTGTCCGGCAAGCCATCGAAGTTAGTGTCAATGCCGAGCCACACGGGAGCTTGGTTTATAGTGACACTTACCGTGTTAGAAGGTTCGGAGCTACCGATTCCATTAAAAGCTACAATCCAGTAAGTGTATGATGCCCCCGGTTCAACCGTGTTATCGATATGTGATGTTTCATCTGCAGACAAACTAATGGTGATCGTTTCGCTCAAATCGACCTTCTGGCGGTATAAAATGAAACCATCCTCATTGTCAGAACTATCCTCCCAAGTCAGGTTGATCGCCGAGGAGGGTTCTACAGTGAGCTGAAGATTCATCGGAGCTAGAGGCACGATTCTTGAAGAGAGTTTGAAAACATAGATGTCTTCCTGCCCATTTGCTCCGAGTATATGTTCTTCGTCGCTGGGGTCGAAATCGCAGCTTCCTCGAAAATAACCTGAGACAACAATGTCACCTCCTGAATCAAGGGCAATGCCTGTGGTCCAGATGTTACCTATTCCATTCCCCCCAATAGTTACTGTCCAACCATAGGAACCATCCGCATAAAGTCTTGTTATGAAGCCATCCGAATCAAAACTGCCTAGCGCCGTGTGGATGTCCTCCCCTTCCAAGCTTGGGTCAAAATCAACGGCACTTTTAAACACACCGATTATCCGAAGATTATCTTCAGCGTCTATGGCAACTTCACCTGCGTTATCATAATTGATACCACCAAAGCTCCGAGTCCATAAGTAGGACCCATCTGAAGCGAATTTCGACACAAAGATATCGTCTAATTGATTCACAGTGTGAATATCCTCGCCCGACAAGCTTGGATCAAAATCAACCAAAGGCGAGCGAAAAGTACCCGTAACAATAACGTTACCAGAAGAATCCACTCCAATTGCCTGCCCCCAATCTTCTTTTATCCCACCAAAGCTGTGGCCCCAAGAATATATACCTTCCGCCGTAAGATTAACAACAAACACATCCGTTCCGCAGTCCGGAAACTGACAATTTGCTCCACCGACAGCGTTTATAACATGCAAATCCTCCCCTTCCGTTGGGTCGAGATCAATGGTTGGAGAATTGAACAGTCCTGTAATTAATATGCTACCGGCAGAACCCACTGCGATGTCAGACGAGTCATCCAGCATTGCTCCTCCAATAGTGCGAGTCCATCTATAAGTTCCATCGGAACCAATGCTGGTCACAAAAATGTCAGCTCCTCCGTTTGATGCGCGCACGTCGCCGCTACCACCCCAAAACGGAGAATCAAAATCAACATTCGGAGTTTCAAAGAAACCTGTTACAAAGATGTTACCACTTTGATCTACCGCAACTCCTTTCCCCCATCCGTTACCCGCACCCAAGAAACTTCGGGTCCAACCATAAGAACCGTTAGCATGTAACTTCGTAACAAAACCGTCGTTTTTGTACCCATCTGACATGCGAATATCTTGGCTATTAGGGCTCGGATCAAAGTCAACAATACCCTGGAAATGGCCTGTGATAATCACATCGCCATTAGAGTCAACAGCGATCCCTCTTCCGCCGCCCGTCGCTCCCGATTCAGAATCAACGTCGGCAAATGTCCTGGTCCAGCTATAAGAACCATCTGCATTAAACTTGGTTACAAAAATCGCAGAGAGCCACGGAGCATTTGATTCATGAACGTCTTGACCTTCTGTAGGGTCGAAGTCAAGTAGCCCCTGGAATAAACCTGTTATAAAAACATTGCCATTTGAATCCACAGCAACATCTGTCCCTTGGTCGTGGCCTGTAGCTCCAATGACATTCGCCCATGCATACTCTGGAAGTTGCTCAGCAAATGTTGGGGTAGGAAAACTGATCAAAATAGTAGCTGTTATTAGAACTAGCGACGCAACTGCATTATTTTTCCGAATCACAAAACAGCATATCATTAGCCACTAACCCCCTTTTCTATCCTTAACAGTTTAGCCCTTCGCTAATAAAAACCGCACGTAATTGTTTGAAGTTAGTTTTGCAAATATATATGTTGGACTCTACCACAATCGCGACGTAACACGCTTGTCCAACTCCGCTGATATTTCCCGCTCGATGTAATATATATCACTCCCCGTAAACTTAACGATAACGCTGTCTGGACAATCCTCATTTCGCACGTTAGCCCTCATAATTATTGTGACCTTAAACAAAAACTGAGCTTTCCCTCACCTTCGGTAGCTTGGCTATCTGCTCTAGCCCCGTGTCGCCCTTTTGGAGCTCCTGGGGCGATGCCCTGTTTGGAACGCAGCATCGAGACCCGTAGCTTTGCGTCCCCGCCTTACGGCAGCGCACAATGCGCAGTCCCTTTCGGGGTGGGTTCGCCTCCGCCTAATTACACGGCGGATCCGCCATTTCCTGCGGCGGATTTATCGGTTTCATAAATTTCAAAATCGAAATGTACGTCTGTAGAAAGATTACCATCTAAATAATGCTATTGCAAACCAACGCATTGACGCATTGATTGCATTGCTGTCCTTAGGGTTTATAAGGAGTAGTCATGCGCACGAATTCGCGGATAAATTCCTGGATATCGGGGAAGCGAACCAGAAAAAAATGCAAGAGAAGCCCTAAAGATGCCAGCGTAACAAAAGGACCGCCATAAGTTCCCGCTTTGATCCAAAACCGCAACAAGGCGCTAAGATCTTTTTCGCTCTTGTCCGAAATCAGGAATATGGGGTTAAAATCACCTTTGCGAATTATTAAGTTCTCAAGCGGGTTGGCGGACGGCTTTGCATATCGAAGTAAACTTGTCGTTCCTATCACGAAAATATCCTGCTCAGGCCGAATAAGCCATTCTTCAATTTTCATGTCCCGCCTAGCCCCGGAAAAATCGGTCAATCCCAACCGATCTAAATTCCACTCACTTCCGAGCGGCATGCTCGTATCGTCAGAATACGTTATTTTATCCAGATGCATATCCGCGCCCACCGGACTCACGAGAATGCGCCCCGTCTCATCCTCAAGATAAAACCTGTCCCGGCTCTGCTCCCTGGCCACAGTCTTCCATTTATGCGGGCCCTGTTTTTCCTTCACAACAAACTGAAAATAAACACAAGGCTCTCTGCTGAAGGGACTTTTAATCGCGTGGTCGCCCAGTGGAATTGCCCTTCCTTTAAGCTCAACCAAACCTAAAGCGGCGGCGTGGATCTTAGAGGTGGGAATGTTCTCGATCATTCTAAGATAGCGAAGACTCCTCAACCCTTTAGTAAAAAAATAGATGCCGGTTACCGTACCGGCGAGCCCCGTTGTCAAGATCCATTCGACAGACGTTCTTTGCAACGTCCATTGGATTCTATCAAAAGGAGGAAACTGCCAGAGATCCACCATTCCGCACCCGCTGGGGAAATTAGCGAGTTATCTAAAATTTAATCTTAACATCCTCCCGCTCGCGCGCAGGTATCTCGAGCAGCGGTTTAGACCGGTAGTTAAGCATTGACGCCACGAAAACATCCGGCACCTGGTGTATCCGCACGTTATATGCGTTCACGCTGTCATTGAAAAACTCCCGGCGGTCAGCTATCTGATTTTCAAGAACCGACACGCGGTTCTGAATTTGAAGGAAGCTGTTATTGGCCTTGAGATCCGGATAATTTTCTGCAACGGCGAAAAGGCGTCCTATGGCACCGGCTAATTCGTTTTCGGCATTTGTTTTGGAATCAATATCCCGCGCTTGCATAAAACCAGTCCGCGCCTTCGTTATCCGCTCCAGGAGATCGCGTTCGTACTTCATATAAGCTTTGCATACATCGATCAACTTCGGAATTTCGTCATAGCGCTGCTTCAAAAGCACGTCTATGTTTGCCCAGGCTTTTTCGACATCGTGCTTAAGCTGAACGAGGCCGTTATACACGATTAAACAATATGTCACAAATCCAATCACAAAAAATACAAGTAAACCTCCTACCACAGTCAATTCGATCATCTTTTCCTCCCTATACTTACCTTTTTATTCGCGTACTACACAGCGATTTGACACATAGAAAGTGTACCCGAATGATAAAGCGGTTGCCAGCCTAAGATAAGCCAGCTCAATGGGAACAGCACGGCGACCTCGCATCGAGATCGTGCGGTTCCTTAAATGAGGGGTTAAATTAGGAATTGAAAACTCCATATTTATGCGTAAAATGGAGTCATGTATTCCAGATTTCTCCAATATCCGCCCCATAAAAGCTTCTTCCTCTTTGGGCCGCGGGGAACTCGAAACTATTTCAAAGGCTGCATCCTCAGAAAATCCTAATCTGCTTGATCACGAATCCCTGCGGCATTGCGAAAGTCACTTACCGCCTGTTTCGCATCAAAGTGTTTACCCCAAACACGGATGCCGTATGCAAGGAGAAAGTGCTCCACATGCTTTCTGAAAAGAAACGAGGCCGTTGACCGCGGGCTTTTTCTCAACGCTTTCCCGAGCAAGCACACTTCTTTTTGCCAAGGAGTCCTGGTTTTTTTAAGGACCTGAATAAGGTCCCGTATGTCCAGGCTCAGGTAACGAGTGAGTTTGCCTATCGACCAATGCGTCGGATGGAGAATTCTCACTTCGATATTTCCAAAATGCCGGAAGAGCATGCTCTGTTTTCTGTAATCCAAAAAAGAAATGAGCGACCAGTGATCGATATCTTCTGCATACTGAACGGCGATACCTGTGCCCAAAGTTGCTTCCTTCGTTGCCCGTTCAAATTCCTTCCACAATCTCTCTTTCCTTAAAGCCGACCTTGTCTTAAAACGGACGGCGAAATCCAGATCCATGGTTCCGCGAATATTGGCGTATAAAATTCCTGCGGCAGCGCCTGTCAATATGATTTCGCAATGCCCGGAAAAGCGGCGCGAGAGCATCTTGAAGTATCGCTCTACTTCCGAAGCGTTCATGAAAAACCCCACGTGAATTTATTGACACGGCTTATTAAATTATTCAGTTCGGCGGCGGACACTCGAGATCGGAGATAACGGAAAGCCTTCTTCTCTTTCCCAGCGCTTTGTTGAAACCTGCCTTTGGTCCCTCCTTCCGACCCGCCTCCAGAAAAAGCCAGCAGCAATTTTAATGCCTCGGCAATGTCCCGTTCCCTGCGCCGTAGGCGCGTTGGCCTACCGGAAATCCATTGTGCGATTCGGTCCATTTGGACACGGCTGAGAGACCTTTTCTCATCAGAGGGCACCACCCCATCCACTAAGAGCCCCGGCCTTATTTCCAAAGCAGAGGCCAGCCGCCTCACGGTGGAAATTGTTACCTCCCTCCGCCCCTGTTCGATAAAGCACAAGTTGGGCCGAGAAATTCCCGAACGCAGGGCCAGCTCCTGCTGAGTAAGATTAGCGTATTCCCGCCACAAATAAAGTGTTTCACCAAATGAGCGCACGACAAAATGTATCACTTTTAATACATTCTGTCAAATTCTTGCCACGTGGCAAGAATGGGCAAGTTTAATTTGGATTAAGACGACCTTTCGCGGGTGAGATATTCGAAGACGAGAACCAAGACAATGGCCAGAAGAATCAATCCGGCCGCGCCGAGCACTTCGCCGTTCAGTTCGGAGGGCCAGATATTTTTCTGAACAACCGGCACGATCTTGCCGTGGCGGTCAAGCGCTGTGGCAATGGTTTCCTTCCACGGCCAGACACGCCGGAGCGAGCCGAGCATGAATCCGGTCAGAACCGTCATTGTTACCTCGTGATAATTTTCGAGGAGCCACTCGAGAACGCGGGCAAAGGCGATCAGCCCGACCACACATCCGGAAGCCACAATAAAAATCGTATGAAAATCCAAGTTGCTTACCGCATCCAGGACATACCGGTACTTTCCAAGAATGACAAGCATGAAATCGCCGGAAAGCCCCGGGAGAAAGGATGAGCAAATCGTTAGCGCGCCGGTTAAAAACAAAAACCAGCTCGTATCCGGCGTTTTGGCGGGAACCAAACCCACGACAAAAAAAGATCCGGCGGCGCCGAGCGCCAGTGCAGCGAAGCGTGGGCCGTTCCATTTCTTAACTCTCCGGGACACCACGGCCGCGGAAGCAAAGATCAGCCCGAAAAAGAAAGGCCAGATCACAAACGGCTTGTGTTCAAAAAGCCAGCTGATCAGCTTAGCAATGCTAAAGATCGCCGTAAGCGCCCCGAGCGCCAGTGGAATCAGAAATCCCCAGGGAATAGAGGCGAGAGCCTCGCGAATTTTAAAGGAAAGGATTTGCTTGAGCAGTTTGAAATTAAAGCAGCGCACCGCCCGGATAATGTCTTCATAAATTCCGAGAATCAGCGCCACGGTCCCGCCGGAGATCCCGGGAGCAATATTGCCGATACCCACGCAAAATCCTTTGACGTAAAAAACAAGATAGCTTTTCAAGGAATGTGATTTTGCGATTACCATTAAATCACCCGCATTGGTGAGCCGCCCGTAATAAGTCGTACACGGTTTTCACCGGATTAAATGTGGAAATCGGAACCTCTACGAATACCGTATTCCAATGGGCCATGCCGCCGTTCCAAAGTCCTGGCAGTTCCAATTGTTTCACCTTGCGGCCGTCCTTTGTTTTGTCCGTAATAAAATAAGCGCCGGCGTCCCTAAAATTCAAAAGATTGAAGGGAACGCCTTTGTAGTCCCGGACGCCGAGGACCAAGACCACCGGATTAAAATGAGTGGAGGAACGGAACTTCGCCTCCTGATCCGCCGCGTCGTGATCGATCTGTGCCGATTCCACAATTTGCAGCGTTACTTCACCGTCCGGTCCCTCAACCCAATAAGGCGCGCCGCCCGGTTCGCCAACATTTTTAACCATACCGCAGACACGGAGCGGCCGGTTGAATTTTGCGAAAAGCAGGCAGGCTTTTTCCCCGGGCGTTTTTTGAAAAAATGCGGGGGCCAAATGGACTCCGAGCCGTTTCGTGAGAAACTCAACAGCTTTTGAAAGGAAGCTTTCCTCTGATTTCCCCTGCTTAAGCGCCTCGAGAAACGTGCTTGTTTCCCTTTGCAGAAAAATCAGATACCCGCACAGCGCTTTCTTGTAAAGGATCGTGTCGGCTTTGAAACGCTCGCAGCAGACGTTGTCGATATTTTTTATGAAAACAATATCCGCCTCAAGATCATTCAGGTTCTCAAGCAGCGCGCCGTGCCCGGCCGGCCGGAACGCAGGCGCTCCGTCCTGGGTGCGGAAAAAATTCCCTTCCGAATCCAATATCACCGTCTCCAGAATTCGCTTCTGAACGGAAAAACCGATTTCAAAATGCGTGTCAAGCTCTTCGCCTAAAACTTTTCCCAGATCGTTCGTGAAACCTTCCATTTTCTCCAACTCATCCTCAGAAACAGTGAAATGAACCCTGGAAACTTTGTTCCGGTCTTCTGCGCAGGCTTTCGCTTCAAACAAATGCTCCTCAAGGGGCGTGCGCGCACGGTCTTTGTACCGGTGAAATTTCATCAGCGCTTTGGGCTTATTTGCGTAATTCAGCCCTTTCGCGTCTTTCGCGTACAGGAGAAATTCCAGAACTTCCTTGAATGCACGTTTGCCGATGAGCCCGTCCAAATCCCGGCCGGAACGCCAAAGCGCCGTTTTCAAATCATCATAGAAAGGCAGTTTCTGAATCGATTCGAGCATGGCCGCGGTGGATTTAACGCTTGGGGAAACATTTTGAGCGGATGGATCTGAAATCAACCCCGGGTTGGCCTTAATCTCGTGATAACAGGCGATAGCATCCGCAAACATTCGCGTGCCTGCGCCCGAGGCAGGGACGAATTTAAGCAGGCGGCCATTTGAAGCGGCTTCGGCGTGGATATCCAAATACGGTTTCAGATTTTCCTTCGAGAGGCTTACGATACCGTCGCCCACGGCTGCGGGACGGTTTATTTCCAGGTGCGGCGCCGGCTTATTCAAACACTCGATCTGCTTTTGCACCTGACCAACGGACAGACCCCGTGACTTGATGTGCTCTATGTCCGAAGAGGTGAAATTCATTGGCGGAAGCGGAACGAGAGGGCGCGGGCGAACCGGCGGCTTCTGAACGCATCCATACACTAGGCGTTTACAGGCTCACTCAAAAAATCGATGACTTCATCGTTGTGGCCTTCCGGCTTGACCTTCTCAAATATTTTTTCGATCTTGCCGTCTTTCCCAACAATAAATGTAGTGCGGGCCACGCCCATGTATTCCTTGCCGTACATGTTTTTCTTCACCCACACGCCGTAGGCTTTGCAAACTTTAGTATCCTCGTCGCTTAACAATAGGAAAGGCAGCCTGAATTTCTCTATGAATTTATTATGCGACTCAACGCCGTCGGGACTGATGCCGAGCACCACAGATTCCTTGCCCTCAATGGCCTTCACTTTATCCCTGAAACCGCAGGCCTCAACTGTACAGCCCGGCGTGTCATCCTTGGGGTAAAAGTAAAGAACAACGCGCTTTTTATCTTTAAATTCCTTTAGCGATACGTTCTTTCCGTTGCTGGCCGGCAAACTCATTTCCGGCGCTTTGTCGCCTTCCTTTAATGTAGCCACGCTTACCTCCTTACGTTTTTAGGAACAGCATTGTAACTGACTATGAATCCTTATTCACGTGAATTCGGGTCCAGCGCATCCAAGACCATTTTCGCGGTGATCACTTCGGGGAGAATGACCGGTTCGCCCCGGCCGGGTCCGTACAAAACATAAAGAGGAACGCCGCTCCGCCCGTATCCGGCGAGCGCGTTTGAAACGGTTTCATCCCGGCGCGTCCAATCCGCTTTCATCGCAACTACGCCGGCTTCGCGGAATTTTTCCTGCACTTCTTTAGAACGGAATGTGATTCTCTCGTTAACTTGACACGTCAAGCACCAGGCCGCCGTAAAATCGATGAAGACGGGTTTATTCTCACGGCGCAGTTCTGCCAAGCGCTCCGGCGAAAATGTTTCCCAAACAATTCCGTCTGATCTCGATTCAATCGCGATCGGTCTTGGAATAGAGGAATAAAGCGCCTCAGACCAACTTGCGCTGACCGCTGCCCATGCGAAACCTAACGCCAGCAATGCAAGGCCCACGAGATGCAGCAAGTCGCCCTGGACTGGATTCCCGCTTTCGCGGGAATGACAGATCCGGGGCAGGAATGACGAAATCCCAGCGATCAAAAAAACCATCGCCGCAGGCAAAACGAAATAGGCATACCGCCCGATTTGCAAATGAAGAACCCAGGCCAGCCAGACGACTGTTCCCAGAAGCGGCAGGGCCATGACACGTTTCAAGACAACCATCCACGGCCCCGGCTTTGGCACAAATTGGAGCAGCCGCGGATTGCCGGCCAATATCACGTAAGGCGATGCCATGCCTAAAGCCAGAGATGTAAAAACGAGAAACGAAACCCATTGGGGCTGGCTTAGCCCAAAGCCGACCGCCGCCCCCATGAACGGCGCTGTGCACGGCGTCGCAATTACCGTTGCGAGCGCCCCGTTTAAGAATGAATTTGTGAAACCGCTCCAGCGCGATGCGATCTGCCCCGCGCGGGCGAATGAACCGCCCCACTCAAAGAATCCAAACAAGTTAAGCGCGAGCAAAAAGAAAAGGCAGGCCAGCGCGGACACGAAAGCGGGCGACTGCAGCTGAAAACCCCAGCCAAACTGAGCGCCGCCGGCCCTCAAGGCTAAAAGCGCCAGCGAGAGAACCCAGAAAGAAACGAGCACACCGAAGCCAAACAATAATCCATGAATTCTTACGGCCAGAGGGTCTTCGCCCGCCTGTTTCACAAATCCCAGGATTTTTATGGAAAGCACCGGCAGCACGCAGGGCATTAAATTAAGCAGAAGCCCGCCGAGAAACGCGAACACGAGTGCAAGCCAGAGACCACTGTCATTCCCGCGAAAGCGGGAATCCAGTGTATTACTGGGCCCCCGCTTTCGCGGGAGCGACGAAGCAATCTGCGAAGCGTCGCGAGACTTAGCCTCCACGCCCCAATTGAACCCCCACGTCACACCATCCGGAACTGACTCCAGGGGCACGCCGACAGCAATGGCCTGTCTATTCTCGCCATCAGCCCATCCCACATCCGACACCAAAACTCCTTTAAGAATCGGGGGAAGTTCGTTGGCTAACGAGGATTTCTGCAAGAAAAGCACAAAACCGCCCAACGTAGCCCGAAGCTCCTGGGGGGTACTAAGCTCAATAACTGCCTCGTCAAGTGGAAAGAACATTACTTCGGAAGGCCTGTTTGAATAGCCGGGCGGAGAAATCATGCTGATGGCGATTTTTTCATTCTTGTGATAGGACTTTATCTGCCAAGACGATTTTTCTAAGGGAAGTCGATTTTGTGCATCCTTAAAAAGTTCTACTCTTGACAGATCAAGTGCTGGTGATTCTGTCTTAACGGGAAGAATGATATCCAGCTTAGCTTGGCCTGGAATGCAGATATCCTTACATTCAAGCCAATCGATTTTTGCCCCGATCGTTACCGGGGAATTTACGACAGAAGGCGGTGTTATTTCGCTCAAAAGAATGATTTCGTTTTCGTAACCAAAATCCACAAGCGGCGGAATTTCAACGCGTACGGGGAAAGGCCACTGGATCGGCCCGGCCTCAAAACCTTCCGGCAGATTCCACGTAATTCTCGTCGGAAGCCCGGCATCACCTGGATTTTGCCAATACGTGTGCCATTCCGGCGCCATCGTAAGCCGCACGCCCACCCAAAACGGCTCGCCCGGTTTTATCGAGCTCACTTCCGAAATAAGCTCCGCCTCCACATGCTCGGATGAACCAACCGAATCGCCGTATCCGTTCGAGGCGGCCAGAAGAGCGGCCAGTAAAATTGTACAAATGCTAATCATCGCCGTAACCCAATTTCCGAACCGTCCGCCAAAAGGCTAGACCCGGAATAAATACAAGGCCGGCTAAAAAAAGAAGCGAGGAAGTACCTACAAGAATTAGCCAGTCGCATTTTACAAAAAAATGGACCCAAGGCGTGTACGCAGGGCCAAGCATATTCATTTTCCTGAGTGCGTCGGCGAGTGAGATTCCTCCTTTACCTAAAACTTCGGCCATTGCAAGACCCGGCCAAATGGAGATGTACATTAGGAGAAAATTGACAACAAAAATAAACATGCCGGAAATCCAGTGAAACACCGTTGCTCGCCAGAGGACACCCCAGCCCAATTTAAAAACGCCTACAAAGCTTTTCCTGAGACGCAAATTCAAATAGCCGGAAAACAAACCGAGGGCAGGAATAAGTAGAATAAGCGCAATCGCCTTCCTGAATTTGATTTGAATAAGAGAGAATACAGCGTAATAAGCAGCCAAAAACAAGAGAATCTTCCATCCGACCTTAAAGTTTTCTCTTGTGAGCAGCGCCGAAAATCCTTTTCGGACCCACGGTGAGCGCAGAGCTGCCCACAAAATCACAATGGCAAGCGGCCATAAAAGGAAAACTCCGTTTGTGAGCGTGCCGTCCAATCGGAAGCTCGGCAAAGCGAAAAAATATTTTTGGAGGTTCGCGCCGCTCCGAATCATCAGCGCAAAACAATAAATCGGAAAACAAAGGTAAAGAAAAACGAAGCTTAGAATAACCGTGTGCCTGATTTGCATCGACTTCTGCTCTTTCATTTATCCCCCGGCGTCATTCCCGCGCCGTCTGATCAAGCGTCGGTCGGGCGCTCGGACGAACGGCACCGCGCGGTCGGCACGGCGAAAGCGGGGATCTCGAACTGGACCCCCGCTTTCGCGGGGGTGACAATTTTAACTGTGCTCTACTGGAAATATCGGCCAGACGGCTTTTTAACTTTTCCACAATACTTGCCCCGGGGCAAGTATTTCCCAACGCT
>JACQQS010000072.1 GCA_016206925.1 Candidatus Omnitrophota bacterium | reverse complement strand
ACCTGATACATGTTCTCCAGGGCTTAGACGCTGGAAATCGTAAACCGGCGTTTCGACGAAATCTCCATAATCATCGAAATAAACATTTCTTTTCCCTTTTGAAGAGGGATGGGACGCAATTTGTCCAATAGTATATCGTTTGATCTCCGGTCTCTTTAGCTCCCCAATGGCCGTCACTCTAAATGTGAGAATCTCCGTTCCGGCTTCCCTATAACCCGACCCTTGGCCAAAGGACTTCTCATATAACTCGTCAAAGCGAGAATACAAATCTTCCATGTCTTGTTCCGAAATTTCTGAGGTCGCCGCGGGAAAAGGCACATTGAGCTCGTGAATTTGATAGCGATAGCGCATATCTACACTCTTCCTGATTTGCATGGAATCTTTCGGGAAACCGGCCGCACCCAAATCCCTATAAGCTTTACTCACAAGCTGGTGGAAATTGGCGTTTATCCTTTGCAAATCTGCGGGCGCTAGCAAACGATCGGACTTGCCGTATTCATACACCACGTCCGAGCTAATCAAACCGGTAGCCCCATGAACCGACGCCGTTAATGGGACAATGACCCTCTTGATTCCCAGCTCTGCGGCATACCTGCCGACGTGCACGGGGCCGGCACCGCCAAAGGCAAAAAGGACAAAATTCCTGGGATCATGACCTTTCTCCACAGTGGCCTTCCTAATTAGATCACCAAGATGCGCATTTGCGATCCTATAAATGCCGCTAGCGGCGTCTATCGGGTTTATTTTTAGAGGCTTGGCGATTTTCTCTGTTATTGCCTCGAGCGCTTTTTTCTTATTCAACTTCATTCTACCGCCAAGGAAGTACTCTTCATTGAGATAACCCAAGACGAGATCAGCATCCGAGACCGTTGGCTCAGTTCCACCTAGCCCGTAACACACCGGTCCTGGCGCCGCGCCAGCGCCATGCGGTCCTACCTTAAGGAGAGCCGTCTCCGGATCGATCCAAGCGACGCTACCTCCGCCTGCCCCAATTGACTCCACCCAAATTTTTGTCGACAAGATATGATGACGAATAATGAGAGGTTTATAATCCCTCTCGATGATGCCATCGCGAATAACACTCACTTTAAAGGTGGTTCCACCCATGTCCGTGGCTAGGATATTCGTGTCTCCGGTTAGGGTTCCTAAGAACTGGGTTCCAACGACTCCCGAAGCTGGCCCCGATTCGATAGTGCCGACAGCATTCTTGGAGGTCGCCTCAATACCCAACACGCCACCGTATGCTTGCATAATGAGGGGCTCGCCGGGCAGCCCGTTTGCTTTTAATAGATTCCGCAGATTAGACAGGTACGCCGTGATCTTGGAACCGATGTACGTATTAATCACAGTTGTTGCAGTTCTCTCGTATTCTCCAAGAAATGGAGCCACTTCGCTCGAAAGGCTGAAAAACATAGAGGGGTACTTCTCTTTTAAAACGTCACCTATGATCTTCTCATGAGAATCGTTCGATACCGACCAGAGCAAACAAACGGCAATAGCTTCCACCCCTTTGGCAACAAGTCTCTGAATGACTGTTTCAATCTCGCTTGCGTCAAGCTTGACGAGGACGGTACCCTTATAGTCTACACGCTCATTGACTTCTTCGATCAGTGGTCTGGGGACAATAGGATCGGGTTTGCTTAAGGTCGGGACGTGAGCGGCTTCGGCTTCGGTAAGACCGTCAGTAATCTTACCACGCATCATTAGGATCGTATCTGCAAACCCTTCTGTTGTTATAAGACCAGTTTGCGAGCCCGAGCGGGTAATCAGGGTATTATCCCCGATCGTACACGCGTGAAAGAATAGTTTTGTCGATTGAATGAGCTCAACCTCATTTTGTAGGCCGAGGTTCAAAGCTGCATCCCGTAAGGAATTGATTACACCTGCGGAAAAATCTCGAGGGGTCGAAAGTGCCTTCCCGATGGTTAGGGCGCCTGCGCTATCTGCGACAACGCAGTCCGTGAAAGTCCCACCTATATCAACTCCAACAATGTAGGGCATTCTGTCGCCTTCCTCTCAGGCTTTATTCATTGTTGCACTCCTCACAGGATCAGATCCAATAGTCTCCATCGGCCGGGCTCCGTCTGCGGTCAACTGGGGCACGACATACCTCAACTCACAGGAGCACGCGTAAGCTTGCTCGAAACCCAGGTAGTTAAACGCCCTCTTCAGAGACCACAGCCAGCAAGGCGCGGCGGATCGAGGT
>JACQQS010000060.1 GCA_016206925.1 Candidatus Omnitrophota bacterium | reverse complement strand
TGCGTCCCTGGCGAAGTTGCTCTCTGAAATCGAATTGGCGATGTCAAAAAGATAATCTGAAACTTGAAAATCTTCCCCAACTTTGGGGGTAAGGGGCGGTCTCGCACCTACTCATTCATTTATAGAGTTGGGGAATTTCTGACGAGGAATACTCACCCTTGACATTTGGGGGAATGGCCGTAAAATGTCCACTCTTACTAATTAATTCCCATCACATTACGTCATTCCCGCGCAAGCGGGAATCCAAGTGCTTAGATCCCCGCTTTCGCGGGGATGACGGTAGGACAGGAGGTAGATTGGTCATGGCCATTCGAATTGGCATTAACGGTTTCGGACGGATCGGGCGCATGGTGTTCCAGGCCATCTGCGATCAGGGGCTTCTGGGGAAAACAATCGACGTTGCCGCCGTGGTGGATGTGTCCACCGATGCCAATTATTTCGCGTACCAGCTTAAATATGATTCCATCCACGGCAAATTCAAACACGCCGTAACGACGGCCAAGAGCGATCCGTCCAAGGAGGAATCCGACACCATCGTTGTGAACGGCCACAAAATAAAATGCGTTGCCGCCACAAAAAATCCGGCTGAATTGCCGTGGAAAGCCCTCGGAATCGACATCGTTGTAGAGTCTACGGGGTTGTTTACGGACAGCGAAAAAGCGGCCGGTCACCTGACGGCCGGCGCCAGGAAAGTTCTCATTTCCGCGCCCGCCAAGGGGGAGGTCAAAACACTTGTCATGGGCGTAAACGAAGGGGAGTACGATCCGGCCAAGCATCACATCATTTCAAATGCCAGCTGCACTACGAATTGCCTTGCGCCGCTCGTTCATGTCCTGCTGAAGGAAGGCATCGGGATCGAAACGGGTTTGATGACCACCATTCATTCCTACACTGCCACACAGAAAACGGTGGACGGTCCCTCGAAAAAAGATTGGCGCGGGGGCCGCGCGGCTGCGGTAAATATTATTCCGTCCACGACGGGCGCGGCAAAGGCTGTGGGCGAAGTGCTTCCGTCCGTTAAGGGGAAATTAACCGGCATGGCGTTTCGTATTCCAACGCCGAATGTTTCTGTTGTTGATTTGACTTTCCGTAGTGCCAGAGATTCCTCCATTGAAGAAATCGACAAGCTCATCAAGAAGGCTTCGGAAACCTACCTTAAAGGATATTTGGGCTACGCCAATGAAGAATTGGTGTCCTCGGATTTCATCCACGACAGCCGCTCATCCATTTACGATTCGCTAGCCACGATGCAGAACAATTTGAAGGGTGAGAAACGTTTCTTCAAGCTGGTCTCCTGGTACGACAACGAATGGGGTTATTCGAACCGTTGCGTCGACCTGATCGTTCTCATCGGAAAGAAACTGCAAGTTCCTATCGCGGCAGGGAGTTAAGGTAGTGAAGGATTCTGTTGTCCGGCTGTTTCTAAAAAAGTCAAGCACCGTGAGAGGAAAGATACGTTCGGTCTACCTCTTTGGTTCGAGAGCCAAAGGAACGGATAGGCCTGACTCTGATTACGACATATTGCTTGTAGTAAAGCCTGAATTTTCACGGGAGGACAAGGACAGCCTTTACGATGCCGTGTTGCATGTTCTTTTTGAGACTGGAAAAGTTGTGTCGCTCAAGATTTTTAAAGAGAAAGAATTCAAACGCCTTTGCGATCTAGGTACACCATTTATGCAACATATCATGATCGAGGGGATCAAAATTGGATAAGAAGACCGTAAGTCTTATCAAGGGTTATCTCGAAAAAGCAGAGGAGAAGCTTTGTTCCGCAGAAACTCTAATGCGTAACGGTAGGTACGATGATGCGGTTTCACGCGCTTACTACTCTCAAGGATAAGCGGGAGAATGGAGATTACGAGATTTACTCCGCTATCGAGCCGAAAACGGCTCGGGAAGCTGTCGAAAATGCTAAGCAGTTTTTACAGAGAATTCGTGCTTATCTTAAATCAGAATTGGAAAACGCATCCAATAAGAAAAGAAATCAGAAGCATAAACCTTCCTAGATTTTACTGGGAATCGAAGAAATGCCAAAGCTTACGATCCGCGACATCGATATTAAGGGCAAGCGTGTGCTCATGCGCGTTGATTTCAATGTACCCGCCGACGAAGCGGGGAACATTACGGACGATGCCCGCATGGTGAAATCTCTGCCCACGATCGAATACGCGATCAAGCAAAATGCCAAAGTCATTCTCACTTCGCATTTCGGGCGGCCCAAGGACCAGCGCGAACCCAAGTATTCGCTTAAACCTGTCGCGAAGCGGTTGGGCGAGCTGCTCAAGAAGCCGGTCAAGTTTGCGGATGATTGCATCGGTCCGGAAGTGGAGAAAGCCGTAGCGGATTTAAAGAGCGGGGAAGTGATTCTGCTCGAAAATGTCCGGTTCCACAAAGCGGAGACCAAGAACGATCCTAAATTTTCAGAGGCCCTCGCTAAACTTGGCGATGTTTTTGTAAGCGATGCGTTTGGTTCCGTCCACCGTGCGCATGCCTCCGTAGCCGGTGTCGCGCAGCATCTTCCGGCCGTGGCCGGTTTTCTGCTTGAAAAGGAAATCAAATATTTTGAGAATATTCTAAGCTGTCCGGTGAGACCTTTCGTAGCCATTCTGGGCGGCGCGAAAGTGCACGACAAGATTCAAGTCATCGAAAATCTTCTGGATCGGGTGGATGTGCTTTTGATCGGCGGTGGGATGTCCTACACGTTTCAAAAAGTACTGGGACATTCCATCGGAGACTCCCTTTTTGACAAGGAAGGCGAGCAAACGGCGAAGGACGTTTTGGCGAAAGCGAAAGCCAAAGCCGTTAAACTGCTTTTACCCGTCGACTACAAAGTCGCGGATAAATTTGATGCCAATGCCCATTCAAAAATTTCCGGCGCGGACATCGATACCGGCTGGTCGGGCCTTGACATCGGACCGAAGACCATCGCCCTTTTTCAGGAAGAACTTAAGCAAGCCAAGACCATTTTGTGGAACGGCCCGGTTGGCGTATTTGAATTTCCTGCTTTCGCCGGGGGTACCCGGAAACTGGCCGAAACCCTAGCAACGCGGAAAGCCACCACGGTGATCGGCGGCGGCGACACGGCAGCCGCAATCAAAGAATTTGGCCTGGAAGAAAAAATGTCCCACGTGTCTACCGGCGGCGGGGCTTCGCTTGAGTATCTAGAAGGAAAGACGCTTCCGGGAATAGCGGTCCTCAAGGACAAAACAGAAAAGGTCACCGCATGAGAACGCCTCTAATTGTCGGAAATTGGAAGATGAATTTGAACACCCGCGAGGCCACGAACCTTGTCAAAAGCATTTTCGCCGGCGTTCGCGGTCTAGGCGGAATCGAAGTGGTTGTTTGTCCGTCCTACACGGCTCTTTCTGCGGTGTCGAGCGCGCTCGAAAAAACCAACATCGGGTTAGGTGCGCAAAACATGTATACCGAGCCGGAAGGAGCATTTACGGGCGAGATTTCTCCGCTTATGTTGAAGGATCTGGGTTGCCGATTTGTCATATTGGGCCACTCCGAGCGCAGAGCTGTATTTGGAGAGAAAGATGCGCTGATCAATAAGAAGGTTCTCACGGCCCTTAAATACAGTATCGTTCCTATTGTTTGCGTAGGAGAGACACTTGAAGAGCATGAGCGCCGCGAAACGGAACAGGTAATTCAGAGGCAGTTCGAAGGCACCTTCAAGGACCTGACGGCAACCGACTGGAAACGAACGGTTATCGCCTATGAACCGGTCTGGGCTATTGGCACTGGCCGTACCGCCATGCCTTCCCAAGCCGAAGAAGCGCATGCGTTTATTCGCGAGCTGCTTGCATCGCGCGTGAATGAAGTTGCGGATGAAGTCCGCATTCTCTATGGCGGCAGTATCAAACCGGATAATTTCGGGAAAATTATGGCACAGCCGAATGTGGACGGAGGGCTCGTGGGCGGCGCATCGCTTAAGGCGGAGTCGTTCATTGAAATTGTAAAGTCGTCTCTACCGAAAAACGAAACCAGCGGAATTAAGTCATGAGCATTTTTATCACCGTTATTCATATCATCGTTTGCTTTGTGTTGATCGCCGTTATTCTGCTTCAGGCGGGGAGGGGGCAGGGATTCGGCGGTACATTTGGCGGCGGTGAGGGCACGCAAACGATATTCGGAACGCGGAGCGCCGATTTTCTTTCAAAAGCAACGACGGTTTGCGCTATTTTGTTCCTCTTTACCTGCATCGGCCTCGATGTTCTTGAAGCCAGGAAAGGCCGCTCTTTGTTTGAGACTTCTCCGAAGCTTGAGTCCGAAGATCTCAAGGTACTTCAGGATGCCCTGAAGGAACTGGAAGCGAAAGAAGCTGCTGAGAAGACAGCGGCAGGCGCAAACGTAACGCAATCGATTTCCGAGCAAACAACTCCTGCTTCGGAATCTGAAGCCGCGGCCGGTCCAGCCTCTACATCCAACGAGACTCCCTCATTAACGGCCGAAGCACCGCCGAAGGAATCCAGTGCGGATAAACCGGTAACGTAACGTAGCCGGGCGTCTCGCCCCGGAATCCGCGGGGCAGGATGCCCCGCCTGCGCGGTGGGACATCACTCGCAATGACGTACGATTAATTCTCCTATGCAACCCGCCCCCAGCACACTCCCCATAGAAAAATCCGTACGGTACCTTAAGGGCATCGGTCCGAAGCGCGAAGAAGTGTTTCGAAAATTCGGCATCGAGACGCTGTCCGATCTCTTCTACTTTTTCCCTAGACGTTATGAGGACCGAAGCCGGTTTAAGCGCATTCGTGATGTGCGTATCGGCGAGCACGCGGTTATTGAAGCAAAAGTGAACCACAAAGCAGTGCGCCCACTCAAAAGCCTCCGCCTCTTCGAGCTTTTTGTGGAGGATGAATCTTCACAGATTGTGGCGGTCTGGTTTAATCAGCCGTATCTCATGAATACGTTTACCGAAGGGGACTGTGTCATCCTGAGCGGAAAAGTGGAATTTCGCGGCCGACTTCAACTCACCAATCCCGAATATGAAATTTTGAAAGAAGAAGATACGGACGTAGTCCACGCCGGGCGCATTGTTCCCATTTATCCTTTGACGGAAGGCCTCGCGCAAAGGTCCCTGCGCGTTTCGATGAAAGAGCTTGTGGATCATTACGCGGAATACGTCACGGAATATTTGCCCAAGGAATTCCAAAAGCGGCAAAAACTGATGGGGCTTGGAGAGGCGCTTCGGAATATCCATTTTCCCGAAAATCAGGAAATTCTTGATCAGGCACGCCACCGGCTTATTTTTGACGAGCTTTTCTTATTTGAATTGGCGCTGCTTCGTGACGTGGCTTTGCTCAAGAAAGAAGAGAAATCCATCCCGCTGAAGGACGCATCCGGCGTCGTTGACGAGTTTATGAAGGAGCTTCCCTTTACGTTGACGGAAGGCCAGAAAGAGGTCATACAGGAAATCATTCTGGATGTTTCCCGCGGCGCGCCCATGACGCGGCTCCTTCAGGGAGAAGTAGGTTCCGGGAAAACGGTGGTGGCCGTCGCACTGCTGCTTTTGGCCGCCAAAAATAAAGTTCAGAGCGCATTTTTGGCGCCCACGGAAATTCTTGCTGAGCAGCAATTTGAATCCATCCGGAAACTTCTCAAGAGTTTCAACGTAAATATCGGGTTATTGACCGGATCCCTTGCTCCCGAAGATAAATCAGCCGTCTACCGTGCGGCGGAAACCGGCGCGCTGGATGTTGTGATCGGAACGCACGCCGTTTTGCAGGAAGGCTTGAAGTTTAAGCAGCTTGGTGTGGTCGTCATTGACGAACAGCATAAATTTGGTGTGCGGCAGCGTAACGCGCTTTTGGCCTCCGAACCAAGACCTCATTTGCTGGTCATGACCGCAACGCCCATTCCGCGAACGCTCGGACTCACGCTGTTCGGCGATCTTGATCTCTCAACGATCCGGGAGTTGCCTGGGGGGCGAATACCGGTGAAGACATTTTGGATCAGCAGGAAAAAGGAAAGCGATGTCTGGCGTTTCATTTCCGATCGCGTGAACAAAGGAAAGAAAGCCTACATTATTTGCCCGCGCATCGAGGAAAGCGAAGGCGGGGCCGTTGAATCCGCTGAAGATCTGTACGCGCGTCTCTCCAGGAAAGCATTTAAAAACTTTAAAATCGGGCTTATCCACGGACGGCTTGGCAAGCCGGAGCAGGATTCCGTTATGTGGCAATTTAAAAGCGGTAAAATTCAGATTTTAGTGGCTACCAGCGTTGTAGAAGTCGGTCTTCATAATCCGGACGCCACGGTAATGGTTATCGAAGACGCCGAACGGTTCGGTCTGGCCCAACTTCATCAGATGCGCGGCCGGGTGGGTCGGGGAAGCAATGAATCTTTTTGTTTTCTCGTCGGCGATCCGAAGAACGTAGAGAGCAGGAAACGGCTGCGCATTCTCACGAAGACCAGCGATGGATTTCTTATTGCGGAAGAAGATCTGAAATTGAGAGGGCCGGGGGATTTTATGGGCACGCGGCAGAGCGGGCTTCCCCTCTTTCGAATCGCGGAATTTCCGAGGGATTTTTCGATCATGCTTCGAGCGCGTGAAGCGGCGGCGCAGGTAATCCGCGAAGACCTCCATTTTTACAGCGAATATCATGGCGCATTAAAGCAAAAGCTCGAGCAATACCGCGCTACGCTCGTTGAGCCCGTTTGATATGCGAATTATTGGCGGGGAATTCAAGAGCAGGCGGTTAAAATTTAAATGCGATCCTTCCGTCCGACCCATGACCGACCGGATGAGAGAAACGCTTTTTAATATTTTGGGCGAAACCGTTCTAAACGCACGTGTTTTGGATGTCTTTGCAGGCTCGGGCAGTATTGGCCTTGAGGCGCTTAGCCGGAGCGCTTCTGAAGTCGTATTTGTGGAACTTAATTCAATTAATATTAGTATCATAAAAAGAAACCTGGCTGAATTAGGGCTTTCTCGTAAGGCTGCAATAATCAAATCGGATGCTTTGAAGGCCCTCAGCCGTTTAGAAGGACGGGCTGAAAACTTTAATCTGATTTTTCTGGATCCCCCTTATAATAAAGGAGTTATGAAAAAAATATTGCCCCTCCTAGAACGATCTGATATACTTGCGCCCCATGCGCGCGTAATTTTTCATCACAGCGCGAAAGAAGATATTCCGAACACGTTAACAAGCCTGCTTGTCGAGAGAAGCGAAAAAATCGGTCAAGCGAGGCTTTCGTTTTTATACAGAAAGGTATAATCGGTTCTGGCCGAAATGGCTTCAAAAAGGATAAGCCGAAAAGCAGTGTACCCCGGCAGTTTCGACCCGGTGACGAATGGCCATTTGGCGCTTATCCGAAAAGCAGCCACGCTCTTTGATTTTCTGTATGTCGCTGTGGGTTCCAATCCGACGAAGCGCTGCACTTTTAGTTCGGATGAACGGGTGGAGATGATCCGCCGTTCCGTACAAGGACTTTCTAACGTAGAGGTTATGGCATTCGACGGCTTGGTGGTCGATTTCGCCGAGAAGAAGAAGGCGCAGGTCGTTATCCGGGGATTGAGGGCCGTGTCGGATTACGAAATGGAACTTCAAATGGCGCTGACGAATAAAAAGCTGAATCCCGATATCGAAACTGTTTTTTTGCTGCCGTCTGAAGAGCATTTTTATATTTCCTCCGGATTAATTAAAGAAATTACGCGGCTTGGTGGACGAATCGGCGATTTTGTTCCTGCGCATGTCGAACAGATTTTGAGAAAATCGCTGGCGCCGAAGTAGCCGGAAAGCGGTCAGCTCATGATTATTCGGGTTAATACCCTTGCAGAGGGTGTGCCCTCCGAGCGGTCTTGCGAGTATGATGCGGGAAAGATCGATGTTGAATTTGCTGATCTGCGCTATTCGACGCCCGTTCGTTTTCAGGCGAACATGTGTTTGGAGAGCGAGACGCTTCATATTTGGGGCGAGTTGAGCGGGCAAATTGAGCAGGTATGCGCTCGGTGCCTTCGGGAAATCGCATCTCCCATTGTGCAGCCTGTGGATTTGATTTACGATACGCACGACATAGAAGAAATTGATGCACTGGAAGACGTTCGGGCAATCCTGATTTTGGCGCATGAACCAAAGTTTCTCTGCCGGCCGGACTGCCGGGGTTTATGCCCGGGCTGCGGGTCCGATTTGAATAGCGAAAATTGTTTGTGCGCTCATAAACGGATTGCTTAATCAAAAAATGGGCAGGTAATATATGGCACACCCCAAACGAAAACATTCGAATACGAGGACCCGCAAACGCCGTTCGCAGGATTTTCTGACAAGCGTCGGGGTCGGCGTATGCTCCAATTGTGGAACCGCGGTGATGCCGCATCGCATTTGCCCGAACTGCGGGTACTACCGGGGACGGCAAGTTATCACCGTCATGAAGCCCGATTCGGCTGCGAAGGAAAAATAGGGAAGGGTTGATACAAATGTCTAGTTCAATAAAAATTGCCGTGGATGGAATGGGTGGTGATCGGGGTCCGCGCGTGGCCGTAGAAGGTGCCGTGCTTGCAGCTAACCAATGGGATTATGAAATTGTTTTGGTAGGAAAAGAAGATGTACTCAAAAGAGAGTTAAGCAAGCATCGTGTTGTGGCCGGCCGCATTTCAGTTGTGAACGCCAATGAAGTAGTTGAAATGAGCGAAGCGCCGGTTCAAGCGCTCAAGAAAAAGAAGCACTCCTCCATTTCCGTAGCGATGGCACTTGCACGAGAGAGAAAGGTAGATGCCTTTGTGTCGGCGGGCAACACGGGCGCAATGGTTGCAAGTGCAACCCTGCAGCTCGGGCTCATTGAAGGAGTGAAACGTGCGGGAATTGCCATTACTTACCCAACCGTTCATGGAATTTCACTTTTAATGGACGTGGGCGCGAACATAAATGCTTCCGCAGATCATTTGCAGCAATATGCGGTCATGGCCGATGTTTATTCGAAATATGTGTTGGGAAAGAAACGTCCGACCATTGGGCTTTTGAATATCGGCGAAGAAGAATCCAAAGGCACGGAAGTGATGAAGGAAGCCTACAAACTGCTTCGCGACTCAAATTTAAACTTCATCGGTAATATCGAAGGCCGCGATTTCTTCACCGGAAGAGCAGACTGCATCATTTGTGACGGATTTGTGGGAAATATTGTGCTCAAGATGTGCGAAAGCATTCTTGAAACCGTCGTTAACCTTTTCCAGAGAGAAATGATGGCGAACCCGGTTTCCAAAATCGGCGCGTTACTCTGTAAACCGGCCATGCAAAATATCCGCCGCACGACCAATTACGAAGAAGCCGGCGGAGCGCCCCTTTTAGGCGTGGACGGACACGTGATCATCAGCCATGGAGCCTCGTCCGCAAGAGCCATTTCAAGCGCCATCAAAGCCGCTGGTCAGACGGTGGAAAACAGCATCAACGAACACATCATTTCGGCGATCTCCGATTTAAATACAAATCACAAGCCTTCCGAGTGGAAACCTCTTCCGAACGAATCGCGTATTGCGAAAGAAGCTTCATGACCATTCCCGTAGGTATTCTCGGTTTGGGAACCTTTCTGCCCGATAAGCGCCTCACCAATGCCGATCTTGAAAAAATGGTGGAGACTACTGACGAGTGGATTATTTCTCGCACGGGAATTCGGGAGCGACGCCTCGCGGGAAAAGGCGTTCCGACAAGCGAGCTTGCGGTTGAAGCGGCACGCCGGGCGTTAAAGGATGCAGGATTGACGCCGGCTGATATCGGCCTGATCATTGTGGCAACCATTTCGCCGGACATGATTTTCCCGGCTACGGCTTGCATTGTTCAATATAAGCTAGGCGCCGAATGTCCGGCTTATGACATTTCCGCCGCTTGTTCCGGATTTCCCTTTGCTATGTCCGCCGCGCATTCCTACGTGGCTTCAGGCATGTACGAGCGCGTATTGGTCATTGGCGCCGAAGTTTTGTCGGCATTTATCGATTGGACGGATCGCTCCACCTGCGTTTTGTTTGGTGACGGTGCCGGCGCGGCAATCATTGCACCTGCCGAGAACGGACGTTTGATCATCGATACCCAATTAGGCTCATCCGGCAAACACGCTGACTTGCTGAAACTGCCCGCCGGCGGTTCGGCTATGCGGGCGTCTGAGGAAACGGTGCGTGAACGGCTTCATTTTCTAAAGATGGACGGCAAGGAAATTTTCAAACTGGCCGTGCGTTACATGGGTGATGCTGTTTTGAAGCTGCTAAAGACGCACAACCTAAATCTTGATGATATTCGACTGCTCATCCCACACCAGGCAAATTTAAGGATCATCAGTGCGGTGGCTGATCGTGTCGGCATGCCGATGGAGCGTGTATTTGTAAATGTTGACAAGTACGGGAATATGTCAAGCGCCGCGTCCATTGTTGCGTTAGCCGAAGCAGCACAATGCGGGAAGATCAAAAGCGGGGATTACGTCGTACTTGTAGCTTTTGGCGCGGGATTGACGTGGTCCGCTTCGCTGATCAAATGGTGAGCATATGAAAGGTGTAGGATTACTTTTCCCAGGGCAGGGCGCGCAGTATGTAGGGATGGGCAGGGACCTGTTTGAACGGTTTGAGTCGGCCCGCAGGGTTTTTGAACATGGCGACAGGATTCTCGGATTTGAATTGTCAGAAATTTGTTTCAACGGTCCCGAAAATCTTCTCACGGAAACAATAAATGCCCAACCGGCCATTTTTTTGACGAGTATGGCAGCGCTTGCGGTATTTAGGGAGGAGCAGCGGGAGAAAAAAATAGCGGTGGTATGCGGTCTTAGCTCCGGCGAGTTTAGCGCACTTGCGGCCTGCGGTTCTATTTCATTTGAAGCGGCGTTAGAGCTGGTTAGACGGCGCGGAGAGTTAATGAGCGAGGCTTCAACAAACCGTCCGGGCACGATGGCGTCAGTGATCGGATTAAATTACGAGCAGTGTCTGGAAGTTTGCAGGAGGTCGGGAGCTGAGCTCGCAAATATTAATTCGCCTCAGCAGATGGTTATTTCGGGATCCGAGGATGCCGTTCGCCGGGCTGATGCGGAGGCCAAGAAAGCCGGCGCAAAGAGAGTTATTCCGCTTAAGGTTTCCGGGGCGTTTCATTCTTCGCTGATGCGTGAGGCTCAAACCGGGTTAGAAAATATTTTGAAATATGTGCCGATCGCGACGCCTGAAGACGGAATTTCATTTATCGCTAATGTAAGCGGTGAAATGGCTTATGATGCGGAGCAAATCCGTTCCGGTTTGGCAAGACAAGTGGTCACGTCGGTGCAGTGGGTAAGATCTATCGAGACGGCCAAGGGTTTGGGAGTTATGGAATTCTACGAAGTCGGTCCCGGTACGGTGCTGGCGGGGCTCGCAGGAAGAATCGATAAATCGCTTCGTGTTTTCCCTTGGGGGACTGTTCGGGATATCCTCGAAGAAAATAATCATCCCGTTGAGACAAGAACTTGATTACTGCGGGTGAGACCATGCCCAACGAGTTATCAGAATCGGAATCGCAAAAGGTAATGGGGAATATTCCGGATTCCGAAAAAGTTTTGAAGAATAAAGTTGCGATAATTACCGGTGCCAGCCGTGGCATTGGAAAAGCAATTGCGCAGCGATTTGCAGAGGCGGGCGCCAGCGTTGTCATTTGCGCAAGAAATGACGGATTATTGAAAAAAGTTTCCGCGGAAATCACATCCAAAGGACAGCAATGCCTAGCGTTGCGCGCCGACGTTACAAGTGAAAATGATGTGGCCGAAACCGTCAAAAAAACGCTTGACACCCATGGGCACCTAGATATACTTGTCAACAACGCGGGCATGGTTCGCGACAATTTAATTGCGCGAATGAAGCCTGAAGATTGGGACATCGTTCTTTCGACAAATTTAAAAAGCGCGTTTTTATTCATCAGTGCGGCCGCAAAACCGATGATACGTAAGCGTTCCGGACGGATTATCAACATAACATCGGTTATTGGAATTCGGGGCAACGCTGGACAGGCTAATTACGCTGCTTCGAAAGCAGGAATAATCGGTTTAACAAAATCAGCCGCGCGCGAATTTGCCTCACGAAATATTCTGGTGAATGCAATTGCGCCCGGATTTATCGTGACGGACATGACGGATCAAATTTCAAGCGAACAACGCGAGTTGATTACGAAAGAAATTCCGTTAAACCGTTTGGGTCAGCCCGAAGACATAGCCAATGCGGCTTTGTTCTTGGCATCGGAGAGAGCGAGCTACATCACGGGGCAAGTGATAAACGTTGATGGCGGGATGATCATTTAGGGTAGTCGGTGGGATAGCACCGATTGTTATGCGTACTCATAAAAAAGCAAAACTCAAGCAGGTTTATTAAGGAGGATGATTAGATGGCCGTAGCAGAGAAGATCACCGAGATCATTGTCGAGCAGCTTGGTGTAAAGCCAGAAGAGGTTACACCGGAGGCGTCGTTCATCGATGATTTGGGCGCCGATTCTCTAGATACGGTCGAGCTTGTGATGGCTTTGGAGGAAGAATTTGGCATTGAAATTCCTGATGAAGAGGCAGAAAAGATCCAGACCGTTGGCGACGCCATTAAATATATTTCTGCCAAGGTTGCTTAGAAGTACGGACAGCCTGTTTTTCAAAGCCAAAAACTCCTGTGCATGACTCACTCCATGAAAAAGAGACGAGTAGTAGTAACAGGCACAGGCGCTGTCACGCCGATCGGTAATACAAGTCAGATTTTTTGGAAATCTCTCATTGAAGGTAAGGGCGGGACACGACGTGTTACCCAAGTCGATCCCGCTCTTTTTAATTGCAAAGTCAGCGCTGAAGTTAGAGATTTCGATCCTTCCCAGTATCTTTCCGCTAAACAAATCAAAAAGAGTGACCGGTTTGTCCATTTTGCCGTGGCGGCTTCCGCCATGGCGCTTGAGGATGCCAAGATTGATCTAAAAAAGGAAGACCCTTACCGGTGCGGGGTCCTGATCGGCTCCGGCATTGGCGGACTTCGTGTCATTGAGGAGCAGCATCAGGTTTATTTGGAGCGCGGGCCTTCCCGCATTTCACCATTTCTCATTCCTATGCTCATCGCAAATATGGCGCCCGCACAGGTGGCCATGCAGTTTGGGCTGAAGGGCCCTAACAACTGTGTTGCCACCGCGTGCGCGACCGGTTCCCATGCGATAGGAGATGCCTGCCGCATTATTCAGCGCGGTGAGGCAGAAATTATGTTTGCAGGCGGCACTGAATCCTGCATTACCCCGCTTGGATTCGGAGGTTTTGACGCGATGAAGGCGCTTACCGTGAAGCACAATGATGAACCGGAAACGGCATCGCGGCCTTTTGATAAAACGCGGGATGGTTTTGTAATTGGAGAGGGGTGTGGAGTTCTGGTCCTTGAAGATGTGGACCATGCCAAGGCCCGCGGAGTTGAAATTTTGGCCGAGATGATCGGCTACGGGATGACGTCTGATGCCCGGCACATGACTGCACCTGACCCGGAAGGGGAGGCTCCGGCGCGAAGCATGATCATTGCTTTAAAGGATGCCGGCGTAAAACCCGAAGAATTGACCTATATTAATGCGCACGGCACATCAACGCCGCTTAACGACAAGGTCGAAACGTTCGCTGTCAAAAAAGCTTTGGGTGAAGCGGTTGCCCGTAAAGTTGCCATTAGTTCTACCAAGTCCATGACGGGCCATCTCCTCGGAGCAGCGGGCGGGATCGAAGCGATAGTTTGCGTGCTTGCTATCAAACATCAAATTGTTCCGCCGACCATTAATTACAAAACGCCGGATCCGGACTGCGATCTAGATTACGTGCCCAATACGGCGCGGAAAATGAACGTCGACGTGGTTATGTCCAATTCGCTCGGCTTTGGCGGGCATAATGCGGCGATTATTTTACGGCGTTACCGAGATTAATTATCGAACCAAACTTTTTTCGTTTGCTCCCGCTTTTTCCTTTACGTTTTCACTCAATATCCTATGCCTCTGGTCGATAAATATCACTAAAAGTAGATTGCATTTAAGCATAATGTGGATAAAATGCAGGGCTTATGGAGCTTCTATATTTAAAAAGAATTGAGCTGTTCGGCTTTAAGTCTTTTTCTGAAAAGACGGAAGTCATTTTCAGTAAAGGAGTTACGTGTATCGTTGGGCCAAATGGCTGCGGCAAGAGCAATATTGCCGATGCGCTGCGCTGGGTGCTAGGAGAGCGAAGCCCAAAGCACCTGCGAAGCTCGCAAATGACCGATGTGATCTTTGCAGGGACCGAGTCGAGAAAGCCGCTGGGCTTGGCAGAAGTCAATCTTGTTTTCGACAATCATACCCGCTGGCTTCCTCTCGAATTTAATGAAGCGGTCATCACTCGCCGGTTGTACAGTTCCGGTGAAAGCGAGTACTTGATCAACAAGACGCGCTGTCGTTATCGTGACATTCAGGCGCTCATTGTCGACACGGGCTTAGGCATCGGGTCATACAGCATGATGGAGCAGGGCCGTGTGGACTACATTCTGAATGCTACGCCCGAGGAACGAAGGGGGCTGATTGAAGAAGCGGCCGGAGTGGCAAAGTATAAATCTCAGAAGGAAGAGGCTATCCGGAAGTTAACTTTAACGGAAGAAAATCTCACCCGCCTGCGTGATATTGTTCGGGAAGTTGAAAGGAACATCAAGTATGCAGAGCGGCAGGCGAAGCGTGCCGAGCGATATAAAACGCAGCTTGAAAAACTAAAACACCTGGAAATAACCAAAGCGTTTTTAGATGTTGATACGGCGAAGGCTTGCGAAATTTCTTTGGACCGTGAGATCGCATTGCTCCAAACGGAAATCGGGAACCTAGAACAGAGTCAAGATGGCTATCGAGGCACGCTCAATAATTTGGAGCTGCGTCTGAGCGACTGCGAAAAAATGTTGCGCGAACAATTGGAATTGCGCGCCGCTCTAAACGGCAAGCTCGAATTTCAAGGCGCGAGAATTGCACAGCTCAAAGCGCAAATAGAAGAATTGGATCAAATGCGCGCTGCCGCTGTGAAAGACTGCTCCGATTCGGAAGATCGCTTGTCAGCGCTGACGTTAGAGCTTGAAAGTGATCGCCTAGACTTGGATGAGAATGCAGATAGGGAATCAGGATCGAATATCGGCCAGGTGCTTGGTGAGAATCAAGCGCAGTTACAAAAATTGAAAGAAAGCATCGAGGAACAGAAAAAACTCTTAGCCAATGCGCGCAACTTCTTATTTGAAACGGCGGATGCGCACCTTAAAAAGCGAAATGAACTGCTTGGATTGCAATCGGAATTTTCACGTGAATTTGAAACGCACAGGCGCCTCACGGAAAGTTTTGAGCGCCAGTCCCGGAATCTTGAAGATCTCAAGAAAGCTTTGAATCAATTGGATGCCGAACGACAAGAATGTGTATCGGGCGATAACGGTGATCTCGAAAAATATAGCGAACAGTTAAGCAGGCACGTCGTTTTGGAAAATGAGTTTGGCGCTACTACGCAGAAGCTGAACGATAACATTGCCTCGGTAAGCGAATTGGCAACGAGAATGGCTGTTTTGAAGCGCCTCGGCCAGAAGGGTTTTCTGCCATACTCTACGACGCGTGTGTTAATGACGGATTCCGAGGGGGAATATTCCACAATGCTCTCTGCGGCTGAAGCGCTCACGGAAGTGATTAAGCCGAAGAAGGGGTTTGAGGGTCTTTACCGCCTTGCGGTCGGCAAGTTTATGGATGCTGTGATTGTCGAGGAAGAGGCGATTGCGCACCAAATCGTTGATTACCTTACCCATAAAAAATGGGGCGAAGCTACAATACTTTTGACGGATAAACCGCTGTCGGCGGCCATGTTGTCGGACGGCATCGCGAAGCATCCGCTGATTTTGGGGCCTGCTATTGATTTTGTTGAATATGCGCCAAAGCACCGCCCCCTTGCCGAACTTATATTGTCCGGCACTTACATTTCGACGCCATGGCATTCTGAACACAAAAGTGCATTACTCAAGCTTTCCGAAAAGTCGCGCCTGATCACTGAAGACGGGGTCGTTCTGGGTCCTGGCAGCAGAATTCAAGTGGGCTTGCGCTCAGAGAAAGCGGACAGCGATATTGCCTTGGACCAGGAAGCATATGTGGGTGCGCGACGCCGGCTTTGGGAACTTGAGCAAGAATCATCCGCCCTAAAGAAGCAAAAGGATGCGGCGGCTCATGCTTTGCGATCGATAAAAGAAGAACTCCAAATTTCCGAACCCAGAGCACGCGGCGCCAAAATTAAGCTGGAATCGAATCAGCGCCTTCAAGCACGGATTGCGGAAGATATTCGCCGCACAGAAAGCGAGATCCAGGTGACCCGGTTGGATATTGAAAACTCAGTTAACAGGCAAAGAGAGCTTGATGACCAGTCAAGCCGAACGCGTTTTGAGGCCGGGCGCCTAGCAGGCCAGGAATCAGCGGCAAAAGAACAGCTTGGACAGGCTACGGTGCGTCTGGGTGAGATGGAGCTGGAAAAGGATGTTTTGAGCCAAGCCGTGCTGGAGTTAACTGCGGAAGCAAATCGTTTGAGCGACCGTAAGAAGTGGTCATCCCGTTCCACAGCTTCGGTTCAGAGCAACATCGATCTTTTATCTTCCGTGATTGAGGAGAAAAAGAGAATCATCTTGAACAGCCAAGCCAAGTGCGGAGAACTCGCCAAGTCGGTTCGCGTGGCGGAAGCCGGTCTTATGCAATCAAAAGAAGAGCAAGAGAGGTGTTCATCGGAAATTTCGAGGATAGAAATTGAAATTGAGCAGTTGAAGCAAGAACGCAGAACAAGCTCCGGGAATATCGAAGACTTACATCGGAGAATCTCCGGACTGAAGGACCAGGAACACGCCAAGGAGCTTGAGCGTACCCATGTCCGGCACGAGCAAGATACCGTTAAGCAGCGAATTCGTCAGGCGTATAAGATCGAACTTGATCATTTAGACCGCAAGGAATATCCAGATGCTTCCGGTGTGGAAATCGGGGCGCTCGTTGAAGAGATGTCTAGGCTAAAGGAAGGGTTGGAATCTATCGGGACTGTTAACTTGCTCGCCGTGGAAGAATACGAGGAGCTCAAGACCCGATTTGATTTTTTAAGCGCACAGCAAAACGACTTGGACGCGTCCCGGGAATCATTGCTTGAGGCGATCCGGAAAATTAACCGGACAACCAGGAAACTTTTCCAGGACACATTTCATCAGGTTCAGGCAAATTTCGAACAGTACTATCGAATCCTTTTCCGCGGCGGCCATGCCGAATTAATCCTCCTAGATGAGGAAAATCCGCTGGAATCCGGCATCGATATCCATGTGCGCCCGCCCGGAAAAAAACTGCAGCATATTTCACTTCTTTCCGGCGGAGAGAAAGCGCTTACGACCATTGCCTTGCTTTTCGCGCTTTTTAAAGTTAAGCCGTCGCCTTTCTGTGTATTGGACGAAGTGGACGCGCCCTTGGACGAAGCCAACATCGACCGCTTCCTGGATGTCTTGAAAGAGTTTCTGTCGACGACCCAATTTTTGATTATTACGCACAACCGTAAAACGATCGCGACGGGGGATACACTTTACGGTGTAACGATGGAAGAGTCGGGCGTTTCCTCGATCGTATCTGTTCGCATTTCCGGCCGGGAAGGCTCTCCTCTGCCGGTTGAGAGAGAGACCGACGCGCTTAACGCGAAAACTCAATCCAGGGCTACGGTAGATTCAATCTCGAGCTGACGCACCCTTGCAAAAGTACTTGCAAAAGTACCTACTTGCTTTGTCTATTCCGGGTTGTATAATTAGCAGTTTTCACAATCATTTAGGCATCTGGTTTTAACCTTTTTGTACTGAACATTTATCGGTAGGGGAGGATTTAGCCATGAAAAGAGTTGCTTTGTTTTTGGTCATCGGAGTTATGGCCACAAGTTGCGCTACAGAATTAAATGAGACGCAGTCGGGTGCGCTCCTGGGATCAGGCTTGGGTGCAGGCTTGGGCGCCATTATTGGAAATCAGACGGGTAGTCCGGGTGCAGGAACGGCCATTGGTGCGGGAACCGGTTTACTTGCGGGCGCTCTCGTGGGTGAGGGCATAAAGCGTCAGGGGGAAAAGATCAAACAAGAGGTTGCACAGCAGCAGTATTACAGGCAGCCGCCCCCTTCTCAGTATCAAGGGACCACGCAGGAACTTCATACCATGTACAATCCGAGAACCGGTCAGACTTTTCCTTCACGCTATAAGTACGATCCCAATACAGGAGAGGAACTGCTTCCTCTTCAGTGAAGCCATTCAAAAAATTGATACTTTAACCGCGTACCTCTGGGCAATCTGAAAGCTCAGAGGTACTGCTATTTATGTGCTTCATCAAATGGCGAACCAAATTACTATTCTCCGCGCCTTCCTTACGCCTGTTTTCATCACCGTGACGGTGTATCACCAGCCGGAGAATTTCTTGTTTAGATGGCTTCCTCTGACGGTGTTCATGACGGCGTGCATCAGCGATGCACTGGACGGCTATGTGGCCCGTTCGCGAAACGAAAGAACGCTGTTTGGCCAGGTTCTGGATCCCATTGCCGATAAGCTGCTTTTAATCTCGGGTTTTCTTTCCGTATATTTCTCTCCGCATTTCCCGATTAAGCCTCCGGCATGGGTGGTTATTCTGGTTTGCTCGCGTGATGCGTTTATCCTCGCCGGAATCATTGTAATCTATGTGACATCCGGCACTTTGCGTGCCGACCCAAGCTACTTGGGCAAAGTCACTACTTTTTTTCAAATGATAACCGTAATGGTATTGCTCATCCCTTTACGGATCGCTCCGTTTTTCTGGTCGGTCACTGCGGTTTTGACATTGGCATCCGGCCTTTCGTACCTGCGGCGGGAAGTGGAGCGGGTTAAAGTCCATGTTGCCAAGTAGAACTCCCAAAGTTGCATTGGTTGGCAGAACCAACGTTGGAAAGTCAGCGCTCTTTAATCGGCTTGTGGGCAGGAGAAAAGCCATTGTGGAGGCTGTTCCGGGTACAACACGCGATCTTATCTCCGGTATTTTTGAATGGGCCGGCAGGAAAATTGAAATTGTCGATTCGGGAGGGCTGGCGGCGGGGGACAGGGAAGATCCGGAAATTACCGAAGCCATTCAGCGGGCCAGAACGCGTTTAATAAAAGAATCGGATGTTATTTTGTTCGTGTGCGACGGTAAGAGCAGCGTGCTGGCTCCGGATGAAGAGATAGCTAGAGCGTTGCGGCATAGGACAGATGACACTCTGGTCATTGTCAACAAGGTGGACCATGAATCGCAATGGGCAACCGCGACGGCCGAATTTTACCGTTTAGGTTTTCAGGAGGTTATCCCCGTTTCAGCGGCACATGGGTTAGGAATCTCCGTGCTCTGCGACAAGGTGGTATCGCTGCTTCCCGCACAGATTTCCGGTGAGCCGGAAGAAACCGAGGATTTTTCGCTGGCCATCATCGGAGAACCAAATACCGGCAAATCAACCTATCTGAATGCCATATTAAAATCAGAGCGGGCGACGGTTTCCTCGATCCCGGGAACAACACGGGATCCGGTAGAAGATGTTTTGCAAATGAACGGGAGAAAAATCAGACTGATGGATACGGCAGGCGCGCGCAGAAATCGAAAAGTAAAGGAATCCGTGGCGTTTTATAGTCAGCGGAGGACCTTGGATACTATTGAAGAGGCAGATGTCCTGCTGCTTTTTTTTGAAGCAGCTTCAGGTCTTTCACGGAATGGGCTGATGCTGGCTGAAGAAGTCTGCCGCAATCACAAAAGCTGCGTTTTGGTGGCAAACAAATGGGACCTTGTTTCCGGGGCAGAGCAAGGTAAATACCGCGCAGCTTTTTATGAGCAGTTTAAGTTTTTGAGTCACTGCCCTCTGATTTTTATATCGGCACAGAATGGTAAAAACATTGAGAAACCGCTGGAAGAGGCATGCCGTGTTTGGCGGGCGGGCAATACCCGGATTGAAGATCGTATGCTGACAGAAACGGTTACGTCCATTCAAAAAAACACGGCGTTTGGCGAACGGTCTCGGATCAAATATGCCACGCAAGTTTCTGTTTCGCCTCCGCATTTCGTTTTATTTACGAATCAGGCAAGCAAAATTCCGGAGAACCAGCTGCAGGCCATTCGCAACGCATTGACGGTCTGTCTGGGCTTGGGCGGCGTTTTTTTCAAATTAAGCTTGAGGAGAGGGAAGAAGCCGTAATGATTTCCGCTTTCATGGGACTGGGTCTTGCATATCTTTTGGGGTCAATCCCCACCGGCTACATTACGGCAAAGCTTGTCAAAAAAATTGACATCCGGAAATACGGCAGCGGTAACATGGGAGCCACGAATGTTTTTCGCGTTATGGGAACACGGTGGGGCCTTTTCGTTTTAGCCTTTGATATTTTTAAAGGGTTCCTTGCGGTGGTTTTTTTAGTCCCGCTTTTTTTTGACGAGAGTCAAGGCACCGCCGCATTGGTTTTCCGGATGTCATTGGGATTTGCAGCCGTAGCAGGCCATAATTGGACTTTGTTTCTCAAGTTTAAAGGCGGAAAAGGCGTGGCGACCACATGCGGTGTTTTTTTAGCGATCGCCACGCCGGCGGTTTTATGCGCAATTCTTGTTTGGATCCTGACCGTCTGGCGGACGAAATATATTTCCGTCGCGTCGATCGTAGCCGCGGCAACTTGTCCTGCATGGATATGGCTTTTCTACCGTTACGATGTTTCTTTTGCATTGTTATTTGCCGTTTCCGCGCTCATCCCGTTATTGATCATCTATACGCATCGTCCCAATATCTCACGACTTAAGGCTGGGACAGAGCCTAAGATCACCGATCGCTCCAAGCGAATCTAAAAATGCCGCCGTGAGGCCAGTAAAAAAGTTCTTGCTAAGTAACCTTTAAGCAATATAATATTGCGTTAATATCACTCCTAGCCGTCCTCGCTTTCAACCGGAGGACCATATTGTGGAAACCATCTTAGTTCATTCCTTCCAAAAGAATGAGGACGAAGAAATCCGTCTTACCTTACGTGAATACAAAAATCGGCATTACTTTGACCTGCGCCTTTACTTCCAGCCGGAAAATCAACGCGAAATGGCGCCAAGCAAGAAGGGCCTTACGCTTGCGCTTGAGTTTCTGCCCGAATTAAAACGGGGGTTGATCAAGGTTGAAGAGGAAGCGAGGACATTCGTGGCGCGTGTAAAACAAGTAAGTCACGAAGGATAAGATTATCCGCGGCCTTGTTAGCGCAAGCAGGATTGGAAGAGAATTGATCTTGCTCGCTTACCTAAATTGTATTAATATAACGAGATACAGCGTCAAATCCTGCGCATAATCAGTCCAATTTGAACTGGAAAGCGGGGATACCTGTCCCTATCGCGTCTAGGTTGAATTACAACTTAACTTGAGGAGAATTTAATATGTCCAAGTCAAAAGAGGTAAAAGAAAAGGATCCGCCCGCCAAATCAAAAAAAGAAGAATCGGATAATGGGCACAAAATAAGCGCAGAACGCCAAAAAGCATTGGATTTGGCGCTTCAACAGATCGAAAAGCAATTCGGTCAAGGTACGATTATGCGTCTCGGGGCAGACCGCGTGGTAGATGTAGAGGCTATTCCAACGGGAGCTTTAAATCTGGACATAGCAACCGGGATCGGAGGAATGCCGCGCGGGCGCGCAATTGAAATATTTGGTCCGGAATCAAGCGGGAAGACCACGCTTACCCTCAGCGTGATCGCTCAGCTGCAAAAGGCCGGCGGTGTGGCCGCTTTTATCGATGCGGAACACGCGCTGGATCCTCAGTATGCCCAAAAGTTGGGCGTTTGTGTGGAAGATCTGCTTATTTCGCAGCCGGATACGGGAGAACAAGCGCTTCAGATTACGGAGATGCTTGTTCGGTCCAACGCGGTCGATTTGGTAGTCGTGGATTCGGTCGCCGCGCTCATTCCTCGATCGGAAATTGAGGGCGAAATCGGCGATAGTCATGTCGGTCTGCAGGCGCGTTTAATGTCCCAGGCCATGCGCAAATTGACCGGCATCCTTAACAAGACAAACACATGCCTCATTTTTATCAATCAGATTCGCGAAAAAATCGGGGTCATGTTCGGAAATCCAGAGACAACGCCGGGAGGCCGGGCGCTTAAATTTTATTCGTCGATGCGTCTGGACATTCGAAGAATTGCGACATTAAAAGACGGCGAAACACCGATCGGAACGCGTGTTCGCGTAAAGGTTGTAAAAAATAAATGCGCTGCGCCTTTCAGAACCGCGGATTTCGATATCCTGTTCAGCGAAGGTATTTCATACGAAAGCACGGTGATCGATTTGGGAATTGAATCTCATGTAATTGAGAAGCAGGGAAGCTGGCTCTCGTACAAGGACGAGAAAATCGGCCAAGGACGAGAAAACACGCGTCAGGCGCTGAAGGGGAATGCGAAGCTGCTCAAGGAAATTGAGAGCGATATACGTACGCATACAACTGCTCATGCTGGTCAGCCGAGCGACGCGTAACTGGTTTTTAACGAGTTAATCGTGTGCCTCCTCTCTCCTACCAAGAGGCATTTTCGTATTCACTGAAACTGCTCAGTGGAAGACAGTATTCCGAAGCCGCTCTTTTGGAAAAGCTGAGGGGCAGAGGCTGTTCAAAAGCCGTATATGATGAAGTTGTTAAAAAACTGCGCCGGCACGACCTCCTCAATGACCGGACCTTTGCAGACGCAGTTGTGCAAAATATTTTACGCTTCCAACCCAGCGGCCGAAGGCGGATCCGCTCAAAGCTTAAGAAAAGAAAAGTTCCCGGCAGCGTAGCGGAGGAATTGATTTCGAAAATCGGGGACGAGGAAGAATCGCACCGCGCCAGAGAGCTGGCGCAAAGGTATGCGGTGCGTTGGGCCGCTGTTCCCAAAATGCGCCGCCTGAAGCGGATCTATGATTTGCTGGTGCGCCGCGGATTTGATTTTGAATTATGCCGTGAGGTCATTGATACGTTACGATGAAAACAGCGGAACTCAGAAAAAAATTTATTTCCTTCTTCGAAGCCAGATCACATCAAGTAGTGCCGAGCGATAGTTTGATTCCGCGGGATGATCCCACGCTCCTTTTTACGGGCGCCGGAATGAATCAGTTCAAAGATTATTTTCTCGGAATTAAGAAGGATATGAAGCGGGCCGTGAGCGTACAGAAATGTTTGCGGACGGGGGATTTGGACAATGTGGGGAAGACACCGTATCACCACTCGTTTTTTGAAATGCTCGGCAATTTTTCTTTCGGAGATTATTTTAAAGATGAGGCCATCCGCTGGGCTTGGGAATTTTTGACGAAGGACCTGGGCATTGCCGATCAGCGCCTGCGTGTGAGCGTGTATCGGGACGACGACGAGGCCTTCGGTATCTGGGAGAAAAAGATTGGCGTACGGCCGGATTGGATTTATCAGTTTGACGATGAAGTCAATTTCTGGCCGGCAGGCGTTATTACAAAAGGACCCAACGGTCCCTGCGGCCCCTGCTCGGAGATCTATTTCGATCAGGGTGAAAAAGTGGGATGCGGACGTCCTGCGTGCGGTGTAGACTGCGATTGCGGTCGGTTTGCCGAGATTTGGAATCTTGTTTTTACGCAGTTTGACAGACAGTCCGACGGGAAACTTGTTCCGTTGAAGGCCAAGAATATTGATACCGGTATGGGACTGGAGCGTCTGGCTTGTGTGCTTCAAGGCAAGATGTTTAATTATGAAATTGACCTATTTGAGGTGCTCCAAAAAGAAATAAAGAACCGAATGGCCGCGTGGGATAACCGATTTCGCGCAGACGTGTACGCGGTTTGTGACCATGTCCGCGCAGCCGCATTTGCCATCGGAGACGGAGCGTATCCTTCCAATGAAGGAAGGGGCTATGTCGTGCGTAAGCTGATCCGCCGCGCATTGTGGAGGTCAAAACGGACGGGGCTTAAACTGCCGGTTTTGTACGAATTGGTTCCGAGCGTAATTTCCGCCATGAGAGATTTCTATGCGGATCTCAAGGAAAATCAGGAATATATCACGCGAGTCATAAAGAACGAGGAGGAGCGGTTTCTTCGAACTTTGGAGCGCGGTTTGGGATTCATTTCTGCCGCGAAGAGCTTTTCATCGGAAGATGTTTTTCTTCTTTACGACACGTACGGATTCCCGGTTGAACTTACCAAATTAATTGCCGATGAACGCGGACTCCCGTTTGAGACGGATCGTTTTGAAGAATTAATGGAAAAGCAGCGGCAAGCAGCGAAACAAACATCAAAGATCAGCAGCTCAATTTTCGTAGCGGATGAATTCAAGTCGGATCTTCTTAAAAGAAACATAAAGCCCACCATGTTTCATGGGTACGAAAAGCTCGAATGCGGCCCGGTCAATGTTTTGGCGCTGGTGAACGAGAATGGAAAGTTCTGCGATCAGATTGCCGAAGGGGCGGAGGGTTTGTTTGTTGTGCCGGAAACGGTATTTTACGCCGAAGGAGGCGGCCAAGTCGGGGATCGGGGGGAATTTATTTTGGAGAATGGGAAGGGACTGGGCGATATCGTAGATACGTTTAAGAAAGAAGATGTTTTTTTTCATCGAACCAGAATTGCGAGCGACGTTTTGAATGTGGGCAGCCGGATACGCTTGCGTGTGAATGAAGAGCTTAGGCGGAGGACCATGTATAATCACACAGCAACGCATCTCTTGCATGCCGCCCTGCGAAAGATCCTGGGGGAGCACGTTCGGCAGCTGGGGTCGGTTGTAGAGCCAGGCCGCCTGAGGTTTGATTTTTCTCATTTCCAGACCTTGACACCGGATGAAATTAAGCGCGTAGAGGATCTCGTAAATCAGGAGATCCAAAAAGCAACGCCTGTGTCTGCTGCAGAGAAAAGTATTGACCAGGCAAAAAAGGAAGGTGCCATTGCCTTTTTTGGCGACAAATACGGCAGCCAAGTTCGCGTAATCGCCATCGGTAATTTTAGCAAGGAATTATGCGGTGGAACGCATGTTTCCAATACGAAGGAAATCGGCCGGATGAAAATCATTTCGGAAAGTTCAATAGGCAGCGGCACGCGCAGGATTGAAGCCGTTACATCAACGGCGGTGGATGAGTATCAGCAGGAGCTCAAGCTGCGCGAGGCGTCGGATAAGCGGCGGGATGAGAAGAGACGCATAGAACAGGCAAAACAAATCCAATTGGAAAGCGAGAGATTGTCGGCAGTGGATCAAGACAAACTGATCGCATCGGCTTTTGCGGTCAATGGCATGCAGATTCTCGTCCATCACTTTGATGGATTGGATACAAGAGGTTTAGGCCATTTGGCGGACTCTCTGAAAGCAAAACTCGACAAGGGGATCGTAGTTGTCTTTTCGGAGGAACGTGGGAAACTTGCCATGGCGGCCTCGCTCACGGACAATCTGAAGGAATCTTCCGTGAGCGCCAACGAGATCGTAAGAAAGATCGCCCCTTTGATTAAAGGTCAGGGCGGAGGCCGGAAAGACTTCGCTCAAGGCGGCGGCATGCCGCCGGAGAACAGGGATCAGTTTATTAAGACAGCACGGAAAATTGTGGAAGCGGCAGCAGCGGGATGAATATGTTATGCAAGTACTGACGTGGGATAAAAATTTATTACGGAGATTGCCTCAGGTCAAGAGAGTTTCCTTTGACCGCGATCTGTTTCAGAAGGTGCACCGAATATTGTCGGAAGTGCGGGAAAAAGGAGACGCCGCGCTCAACCGTTTCACAAAAGAATTTGACGGCGTAGACGTATCGGCGCAGCGCCTTCGGGTTACCGAAGCCAATGTTAATGCTGCTTTTGAAAAAATAGATACGGACTTTGTCCCAATTTTAAAGCATATATCCGAGGGTGCAGAAAGGTATTACCAAAAGGATCTTCCGAAATCTTTTCGGATAAAAGAAAAGGACGGAGTTACTTTAGCGAAACAATATCGGCCTTTAGAACGCGTGGGTGTGTACGTACCCGGCGGTACGGCGCCGCTTGTCTCAACCGTGTATATGACGGTTATTCCGGCGCGGGCAGCGGGTGTTAAGGAAATTGTGATTACAAGCCCTCCGAACCGGGACACGGGCGATATCGACCCTCACATTCTGATCGTCGCCAATTTGCTGGGCGTGAAGGAAATCTACCGGGTGGGCGGTGCGCAGGCGATCGGCGCTCTGGCATTTGGCACCAAAACGATCCGCCGTGTGGATAAGATTGTTGGCCCGGGCAATCAGTACGTGGCTGAAGCGAAGCGGCAGGTTTATGGATTTGTAGATATTGACATGTTTGCCGGGCCGAGCGAAGTGGCCATTTTGGCGGATCAGTCATCCGACATCAATTACATTACATGTGATTTACTGGCGCAGGGCGAACATTTCGGAGGCCAAATATATTTGGTGACGGACTCAAAAAAAATTGTCGAACAGATGCGCAGGCGGGTCGAAATGGGGATCATTATTCATGTGAACAATCTCGAAGAAGGGTGTAACGCGATTAACGAAATTGCGCCGGAGCATTTGCAGATTATGACAAAAAAAGCAGAGCGATGGGTATCTCGTATTGAACATGCCGGCGCCATATTTTTGGGCCCGTATTCACCGGCCGTTGTTGGTGATTATGTAGCCGGCCCCAGCCACGTATTGCCGACAGGAGGAACCGCACGCTTCTTTTCGCCGCTCAGCTCGTCTGATTTTGTGAAGAGTTCCCAGGTTATTCGATTCAGCCGGGAAAGTCTGGAGAAAAGCCGGCAGTTCGTGCAAAAGTTAACGCAGGTGGAAGGACTCGTGCTCCATAGAATTTCTATGGAGGCCCGGTTCTTGAGGTCGTCTCAAGTATCAAAAGAATGAAAGGATCGTTATGGCAGCATCCGTAAGGAGCAAGAAGAGCAAAGCAAAAAAGGCTTTTGCCGAAAGAAAAGTTGAAGTTGTGCGAGCGACACGGGAGACCCATATTCGCGTAATGCTGAATCTCGACGGCCGCGGCAGGGCGAAAGTGAATACGGGTATACCCTTTCTGGACCACATGCTTTCCGCCTTTGCAAAGCACGGGCTTTTTGACCTGGAATTAAAAGCGGCCGGCGACCTGCATATTGATATCCATCACACCAACGAAGATGTGGGCATCGCCATGGGTCAAGCATTCAGCAAAGCATTGGGCGACAAGAAATCAATCCGGCGGTTCGGATTCTTTTATGTGCCGCTCGGCGATGCTCTGACCCGGGTTGTGGTCGATATTTCCGGACGGCCTTACTTCAATTTGAAAAAGCCGGATGGCGAACTGCGGTTTACAACCGGGTATGATCTACCCGAAGCCGTCCATATGCTTGAAAGTTTTGTCCAACATGCCGGGATAGACACGCATATTCAAATTATTTCGGGACATGACGGCCACCATGTGATGGAAACGATATTCAAGGCCTTTGGCCGCGCTACTTCCATGGCGGTCGAGCGGCTTACGAGAATCTCAGATATTCCATCGACCAAGGGGACGCTGTGATCGGCATCATTGATTATGGCATGGGCAATTTGTATTCGGTTGCCAAAGCGCTGGAGCGCTTGGGAGCCAAGGCTGAGTTTGTTGAATCACCGGGACAGATCAAGGCCGCGGAAAAACTGATTCTGCCCGGTGTCGGTGCTTTTGCCGATGCCATGAAGGAATTGAGAAAAAGACGCTTAATGGATCCCATCCGCAATGTGGTTAAAGACGGAAAACCTTTTCTGGGCGTCTGTCTGGGTTTACAGCTTCTCTTTGATGAAAGCGAAGAGGGAGGGAAGTGCGAAGGCCTCGGCATTCTGCCTGGGCGCGTGGTGAGATTTTCGTCCTTTGGGCCGAAAGGAGAGAAGCGGCTTAAAATTCCGCATATGGGCTGGAATCAGGTTTCTGTTAAAAATGGCTGCTCGGCGCTTTTGGACGGCGTCGGAGAGAATCAGTACTTCTACTTTGTGCATTCCTATTACGTGGTGCCGGAGGATGGGAGCATCATTATGGGGGAAACAGAGTATGGTGTCTCATTTACTTCTGTTGTTTCCAGCGGGAAGGTTCACGGATGCCAGTTCCATCCGGAGAAAAGCCACCGCTTTGGACAAATCGTCCTCAAGAATTTTCTTGAACAGTCGTAGCCGGTAAATGATTGCAATTCCCGCCATTGATTTAATCGAAGGTCAGGTGGTGCGCCTGCGTAAAGGCAATTATGCCGAAAAAACCGTTTATCCCGGTGAACCGGAATCGTATGTAGTCCAGTGGCAGGAAGCGGGCGCAAGGCGCATTCATGTTGTTGATCTGGAAGGTGCGCGGACCGGCGAAGTCACCGAGTGGCACACCATCGAACGCATCGTAGGAGTGGCTACGGTCCCGATCGAACTCGGCGGCGGATTACGGGCTATGAAGGATTTGGAACATGCTTTTTTGCTGGGTGTTCAGTTTGGTATCTTGGGAACGGCGGTACTTAAAAACCGCAGTTTTGTTCAGGAAGCGCTCAGAAAATTTCCGGGACGGGTACTGATCGGTGTGGATGTGCTGGACGGGAAACTTCGCGCCGAAGGCTGGACGGAAGCGACGACCACGGAAGTGACCGACGCTTGCAAGCAGCTCGCGGATTGGTCGGCGCATGAAATCATTTATACGAATATCGATAAGGACGGTGTTTTGGGCGGACCCGATATTGCCGGCCTTCGAAAACTTTTAAATGAGACGAGTCTCAAAATCATTTTGTCCGGCGGCATTTCTCGTATGGATGATATCCGAAAACTGGCAAAAATTCAAAACCCCAGGCTCACCGGATTTATTTTCGGCAGAGCCCTTTATGAGGGGACGATTAAACTCGAGGAAGCCGTACGAGTTCTCAAATAACCATTGGCGCTGAACACTTTTAAAAATATGGAGTCATGAGCATGGAACGGTTGGGCGAATTTGTCCAAAGAGCGACAGGGCATTGGAATCCATTGACTGTTGCGCTGATCGCATTTTTACTGGCATTGGCGGTCCACCACCTGATGATCCTCGGAACCCTCAGGCGTCTTCGCAGGGAGGCCAGTGCGCAACGACTCATTAAACGGGAATATGCGACCATACCGCCTGTTTACGATTTCTTAAGCTTCTTTTTTGTGTTGGCGGGTGTACTGCTTATTTTATTGCTATGGTTTCGGTCGCAGTTCCTGGTCCCGCTCGTTGGTATGATGGGAGTTCTGTTTCTGGCGTTGCTGTGTTTTATCTTATCCGGTTATTTATATTTGGTTGGTATTGCAAGAGCGGCCATCCAAGTTATTCAGGATTTGGTTCGAAAATCCAGACCTTAGCGGATTTCTGCCGTGCTCGCGAAGCGTATCATTCCTTGTCTTGACATTCGAGATGGGCGCGTTGTGAAAGGCGTCAAGTTTGTTGAATTGAAAGATGCGGGAGATCCCGTAGAATGTGCGATTGCCTATGACAGGGGCGGGGCGGACGAACTCGTTTTTTTGGACATCACGGCAAGCCACGAGGCGCGGCCTATTGTAGAGGATGTGGTGCGACGGGTTGCGGCGGCCATCTCGATACCATTTTCCGTGGGCGGAGGACTCAAGGACCTGGAAGGAATAAGAGCAATCTTAAGATCCGGTGCGGACAAGGTGTCGTTAAATACCGTTGCAGTCGAAAATCCAGAATTTGTTTCAAAAGCAGCCGCTCGATTTGGAAATCAATGCATCATTATTGCCATTGATGCGAAGCGCCATGGTTCCGGGTGGCATGTCTACACGCATGGCGGGCGGAAAGACAGCGGTAAGGATGCCTTGGAATGGGCAAAGGAAGTAGAGACGCGCGGTGCCGGAGAAATCCTGCTGACCAGCATGGATCGCGATGGGACAACCGACGGCTACGATATCGAGCTTACGGCTGCCGTTTCAAGGACAGTGGGAATACCGGTCATTGCCTCAGGCGGAGCCGGGAGCCTGGAGCATTTGAAACAAGCGTTTCTCAAAGCGGGCTGCGATGCGGTCCTCGCTGCATCTATATTTCATTTCGGTACCTATACGATTGAGCAGGCAAAGGAATATTTAAGCCGGGCAGGAATTCCGGTACGGCGGTAAAGGAGCGGGTATGTTACAGATTAAATGGAACGAACAGGGACTGGTTCCCGTCATTGTGCAGGATGTGAAAAGCAATGAAATTTTGATGATGGCATATATGAATAAAGAGGCTTTTGAGAAGACGCTGAAGACGACGTCAGCCTGTTTTTATTCACGCAGCCGCAAGAAACTCTGGACTAAGGGCGAAAGCTCCGGACACGTACAAAAAGTGGTCGAGGTGCTTACCGATTGCGATCAGGATACGCTGGTGATTAAGGTTGAACAGACCGGAGGCGCCTGTCATCTGGGCTATCGCTCCTGCTTTGTACACAAGTTAAATAATGCTGGAGATATCGCTGAAATTACCCAGAAGAAAATGTTTGATCCAAACCAAGTTTACAAGTCAAATGGGCATTCCTGATTTTAAATTATTTTCGCGGCCGGCGGCGAAAGATGCATATTTCATTTTCTCCAAAGCCATAAGCGCCGATTTGGAAACGCCCGTTTCCGCCTACCTTAAGCTCTCGCGGGGAAGCCAATCTGCTTTTTTGTTTGAATCCGTAGAGCGCGGCGAAAAGCAGGGGCGATATTCCCTTCTGGCGGCCAATCCGCGCCAGGTCATTGAGTACAACGGCGAACGGACGTACGTTCAAGGCCGGGAAATGAATCGCAGATCCAGTGTATTTGTCGGAGATCCTCTGCGGTTTATGGAGCTTTCCATGTCGCAAATACGGATTGCAAATCCGTTTTCCGCATTTGGTTTCCAAGGCGGATATGTGGGCTTTATGAGCTATGAGTCGGTGGTGGATTTTGAAGCTATTCGTCTCAGAAAGAAAGCTTCGGGCATTTTGCCGCGGTCCATCTTTTTCCTAGTCGAGGATTATTTGGTGTTTGATCATCTGAAACATACGCTTGAGATCGTCGTGTTGATCAAAAGGAGTGGAAATTTAAAATCCGCACACCATCGCGGCTTGGAAAAAATCCGGCAATTGGAGAGTCTTTTGCGAATTCCGGTACCATCTAGGAAAGCAGTGCGGCCGAAAAAACAGGGGCGGATTCGTTCCAATATGAGACCGGCGCACTTTAAGAAATGCGTTAAAAAGATAAAGCAGTATATCAATGCGGGAGATTGTATTCAGGTGGTGTTCTCACAGAAGTTCGCGCTCGGCCGCGTAACCGACTCATTTCAGGTGTACCGGGAGCTTCGTTCGCTGAATCCATCGCCCTATATGTTTTATTTCAAACATAATGACATTCAACTGGTTGGTTCTTCGCCTGAGATGCTTGTCAAGAAGTGCGGAAATGTGGTTGAACTGAGGCCTATTGCAGGAACGCGCCCGCGCGGGACGAATGAGCAGGCGGATCGCGCTTTTGAACGGGAACTCAAATCATCTGCTAAGGAACATGCCGAGCATTTAATGCTGGTTGATTTGGGCAGGAATGATATTGGACGGGTCTCGCGCTTTAAAACGGTGCATGTTAATGAGTATGCACGCATCGAACGGTATTCGCACGTGATGCACTTAGTGAGTGATGTCGTAGGGCTGCTAGAGAAGGACAAGAATATGTTCGATGTTTTGCGCGCTGCGTTTCCGGCGGGAACCGTTACGGGCGCACCGAAAGTGCGCGCTATGCAGATCATTGATGAGCTGGAGAAAACGGAACGCGGGCCTTACGCGGGATCGGTCGGTTACCTGAGCTTTTCGGGGGATATGGACATGTGTATTACCATACGGACTATCTTGATTAAGAACGGGAATGCCACAGTTCAGGCCGGGGCAGGAATTGTGTATGATTCAAATCCGGAAGCGGAATACCACGAAACCATGAATAAAGCAAAGGCGCTTTTCCGCGCTGTCGAAAAGGTGAATCGGAAATGATCTTGCTGATTGATAACTTTGATTCATTCACTTACAATCTCGTCCAATATTTCGGCGAGTTGGGTGAAGATATCGTCGTGCGCCGGAATAATGCCATTACCGTAAAGGAAATCGAGGATCTAAGACCGGATCAAATTGTAATTTCCCCGGGGCCTTGCACGCCGAAGGAGGCGGGCGTTTCAAATGACGCAATACGCAAATTTAGTGGGAAAATACCCATTCTGGGCGTATGCCTCGGTCACCAGTGTATCGGGCATGTTTTCGGCGGACGGGTTGTGCGAGCGAAACGGATTATGCACGGGAAAATTTCAGAAATAAAACATGAAGGCGACCGTCTGTTCCGGGGCGTCGGGAGCCCGTTTCAAGCGACGCGGTATCATTCGCTTGTGGTCGAAAAAAAGAGTTTTCCCAGAGTGCTCGGTATTCTTGCAGTGAGCGAAGACGGCGAAATTATGGCCCTCCGCCATCGTACGCATCCTACCTGGGGTGTCCAATTTCATCCCGAATCCATCATGACGCGGGACGGTAAGACCATTCTGAAAAATTTCATGGAGCTGTCGAGAAAATAGCGGGCTCAGGTCTTCGTGGCCCATCGGTATATTCCGAAATAAACCAATCCGGTCAAAGCCCCCACTGCGTTCAGATAAACATCTTCCCATGTGAAGAACCTGTTCGGCAAAAAGTATTGGATGCACTCGTCGATGTAACCGGCGAGCGATGCCAGAAATAGGCTTTGCGCGATTGCGATAAAAACGTGCGTGTGCCGTTCACAGATAGGGAAGAGAAGCATGGAAAGCACGCCATATTCAACGACGTGCACGCGCTCAATCGGAAGCTTTATATGATTTAACGCCCAAATGGTGATGATGCCGAGCGGAATAAAAATGAGGATAAGCGGCCAGCGCAGGAATCGTTTTCGGATCGCAGCTATGGCGATGGCCAGCAAGAGAAAAATGGATATCGCTGAATTCACGATTAATCCGATCGGTCCATATTGCTGTAATGTTGAAACAATCCGCGGAGCAATGGGGAGCGTGACAAAAATAAGGCACATGTAAATCAGGACAAAAAAAGTCGCTCGCGCGGACGAAAACAGGTTTGCTTCAGATCGGTTCATTCTGGGTTTGACCATTTAACGGACCCGCCCGGTTCAACGGTAAAAAATAGGTCTCCCTCTAGGTCGGTTCTGTATAAATTCTGTGGAAATCGCGCGACTGTTTCCGGTAGAGGCGCCTTCCAAGTATCGTGCGGGCCTGTTGACATCACCTTTATGGAATTTTCGACCAAATGGAAAAACTCTTCACTAATTTGCCCGCCGTGATGGGGCAGCAAAACCCAGTCTGGATTTTTAGTTAAGGTATTAGAAAAGACAAGCTCGGTTTGAATGGCCGGTGGAATATCTCCGGGAAATAAGAGTATTGTACGCTGATAAGTAATTTGAAGAACAAGCGAATCGGCGTTGGGTTCATGGATCAGCCGGTCGGGATGGTGAAAAGCCAATTCCATATTTGGCTCCAGCATGAGCACTTGCCCGCGGCGGGCCTCTTTGAGCAGTACGTTTTTCCGGTGAAGCGCTTGATAGGTTAAGCGGAGATCCTCGGGAATATTCTCTAAGTCGGAAGTAATGAGCTCGTGGATGGAAATGTTATCGTTTAAAATTTGAAGTCCGCCGTAATGATTATCGTGCGGGTGAGTTATTACGACGAGATCCAAATGAGAAACGTTTTTCTCTTTTAGAAATTGCATCACTCGATCCTTGCTTTCATATGAACCGGTGTCGACCAATATTTTTTTCCCGGATGGCAATTGAATGAAAGAGCTGTCTGCATAACCGGCATCGAGCACATGAATATTGATTTTGCTGCTTTCGGCCAATGCCTGTGGGGTAGAAAGAGTGCCGTGCCAAATAATGAAGATCAAGAGAAGTGATATTTTGAGCAAAGATTTGCGCATCGGTTCTGCCTGGATTTGACCCGATAAATTGGCCAATTATAGTGTGGGTTACGGCTCGTACCAAATGTGATCGCGGCTGCATCTTGAATTAGGCGGGCTTTTGGTTTAGACTATGACTCATTTTGACACAGTTAGATGGGACGAACTATTCTAAGGCATTAAAACAGATGGATTAATGTATAACGAGCTATGACATTCGAGAAAGAAATAGAGGCGCTTTTCAAGGGACAGGATCTTCCGGCAAGGAGAGTAGAAGAGCTCTTTCAAAAAGTTGGAAAGGGGTTTTCTTCGATAAGCCTTAGAGATGCAAACCGGGTTTTTTTTCTTTTCAATCGCAAAGGGGTCACAACGGACGAGCTTTACGGAGCTGTCATGGCGCTCAGGAAATTAGCCAAATCCGTTTCAGCCGGAATAGTTCCAAATGCAATCGATAACTGTGGGACGGGAGGTGACGGAACCGACAGCTTCAATATTTCTACCGGAGCCGCATTTGTGATTGCTGCGGCGGGAGTTCCGGTGGCCAAACATGGTAACCGGGGCGTCTCTTCAAAGTGCGGAAGCGCGGATCTTCTTCGTGCGCTGGGCATAAACATCGAGGCTTCCCAATTCCGGATGCTTCTTGCTTTGAAAAAGGCGAATTTGGGCTATTTTCATGCACCCCTGTATCATCTCGCCATGAAAAATGTAGCTCCATTTAGAAAATCTGTCCGAACAAAAACGATATTCAACATCCTCGGTCCTCTTTTGAACCCGCTCAAGGTAAAAAAGCAATTGATCGGCGTTTTTGACAAACGGTTATTAAACCCCATGGGTGAAGTTCTTAGACGATTGAAGGTAGATGAGGCCTATGTCGCGCACGGCCGCGATGGGCTGGATGAAATAAGTGTGACTGGGGCGACCGATCTCCTCCATTTGAGAGGAAAAATTTTGAGATGGGAGGCATTCCATCCGAGCCGGCTTGGCGTGCCGATTTTTCCGCTAGAGGCATTGCGCGGAGGCTCGCCGGCGGAACGGGCGCGAGATCTCACGGCTGTTTTTTCAGGCAAGGGGAGACAGGTATTAAAACATGCCATCGCGGTTAACGCCGCGTTTGGAATCAAATTGGGCAGGGGATGTTCATTAAGCGAAGGTTACAAAGCAGCGCTCGATGTCATTGAAAATGGCGGAGCATTATCTGTGGTTAGGATGCTCCGAGACATTTCAAACCGGTAAGATATGATTACCCTGGATGAAATTGTCCAAAATAAGAAAAAGGAACTCAAGGATCTAAAAGCGGTGCTTCCTCAGGAAAAACTTTTGATCAGCTTGAACAATAAAAGACCCGAGACCAGGGGCTTTTCAAAAGCTATTTCGACGGGGAATGGAATACATCTTATCCCGGAAATTAAGAAGGCGTCACCTTCGGAGGGGATGATCCGGGAAGACTTGAATGTCATGAAAATCGCTGAATGTTATGAAAATGCCGGTGCGGTGGCCATTTCAGTTTTAACAGAATCAAAATATTTCTTGGGAAGAACCAGCCATATAAGTATGGTAAGACAGCAATCTTCGCTTCCAGTGCTTAGAAAAGATTTTATCGTTGACCATTATCAGATACTTGAGTCGGCTGTAATCGGTTGCGATGCCGCACTTCTGATCGCTGCTATACTCAGCGATGATCAAATGAGCGATTTCATGAAAGTCTGCGGGGAGTACCGGATCGATCCTCTTGTTGAGGTGCACACGGAGCAAGAATTGAACCGCGCGCTGGAATGCGGTGCGAATTTGATCGGAATAAACAACCGTGACTTGAAAACAATGGCGGTAGACATTGGAACTACGGAACGATTGATAAAGCGAATGCCGCGTGGCATTACGGCTGTAGCGGAAAGCGGGTTTGATTCCTATCTAGAGATTGAGCGTTTGCTTGAGCGCGGCGTAAAAGCTTTTTTAGTCGGAACCTCCATTTTAAAATCGAAGGACATGGATAAAAAAATCAGGGAATTGAGAGGCGAGGTGATCTGATGCCGCTCGTTAAGATTTGCGGCATGACCAGGCCCCAGGATGCGGAGGACGCGTTCAGTCTCGGCGCAGATTTTTTGGGGCTCGTGTTTGCAAAAAGCCGGCGAAATGTCGATCTCAGACAAGCTCAGGCGATTATGGATGCGGTACCGACATTCCAGAATTTTGTTGGCGTGTTTCAGAATCAGAGGTTAGATGAAGTGCAGAGCATTGCCGATCGCCTTGGTCTGACATACGTACAACTGCATGGTGAAGAATCCGCAGCGTTTTGCAAGGAATTGTCGGCCGGCGGTTTTTTGGTTATTAAGGCTATTCACATCGATGGGAATACGGGCGTGATGGACGAAGTGTTAAACCCATTCGAAGTGTTCGCGTTTATTTTTGATACAAAATTGGATAACCGATCGGGCGGAATGGGAACGCCCTTTGACCGGAATTTAGTCGAGCCGTCCGTTTGGAAAAATCACCGGGCTTTCTTATCCGGAGGACTTTCGCCGGAAAATGTGGGCGCGGCTATTGAAACCACGCATCCCTATGCGGTTGACGTTTCATCGGGAGTGGAAAGCGGTCCGGGAATTAAGGATTTCCGTCTGGTCCGCGAGTTTATCCAGCGATCTAAACGGGTTTTGCCATGAGATCGACCGTGATTGAGAAAGTTCTGGCGGTGATCGGTGATATTGACCGGCAGGATCTGGAACGGCATTTTTCCGAACTGGCGAAAAGTGAACAAATGCTCGAGTCGGCTTTAGATACGATCGTTGAAACGATTCTTATCGTTAATTCTCACGGTCGCGTTACCTACATAAACAGCGCCGCCCGGAAACTTTTTTCGATACCGGATTCTCAGGACAAGAAATGGACGCTTCAGAATGTGATCACCGATAAGGCGCTGGGCGATCTGGTGTGGACGGCCATTCAAAAAGGTGAAAATATCATAGGAAAGGAGGTCAGCATTCTTGCGCCGCGTCAGCTTCTTTTGGGAATTTCACTGATGGCCATCCGGCAGGATCCGGAAAAATGGGGGTATGTTTTGGTCGGAAACGATTTGACGTATTCGGGGGAACATGCGCGGGGTCAAATCAACCGCGAAAAAATACAGTCCATTTTAACCCTCGTTCAGGGAATTGCTCACGAAATCGGGAATCCTCTAAACGCGATTGTTATTCAGCTAAGATTGCTGCAGAAGGAGCTGGGGCAATTGCCGGTTCAAAAAAGCGGGCGGATTCACAAGATTGTTGACGTTCTTCTGGAAGAAACACGGCGGCTCGATCGCTGCGTCCATCAATTTCTGGATTTCTCGCGAAGATCCCCGCTTCGGTTGAGGAAAACCAACGTAAATCGGGTTGTCCAGGATGTCGTCAAGTTGATGGCACAGGAATTGCGAGAAGGAAAAATTGCTTACACATTGGAATTAAGTCGTGAGGTCCCTTCCTTTCTGGCCGATGGCGAGCAGTTGCATCGCGCATTTTTGAATATCGTTAAAAACGCGATGGAGGCCATGCCGAATGGCGGAAAGCTGTACATTCGCACAGAGCGGATCGGGAAACTGTTGAAAGTATTATTTAAGGATGAGGGAGTCGGTATTCCGGAAAGCGATTGCAATCGCATTTTTGACATGTATTACACAACGAAAAGTACCGGTTCGGGCCTGGGACTTTCAATTGTCAAGAATATCGTCGAAGAACATGAAGGGCGCATCGAGGTGGAAAGTCATGTGGGGCGTGGGTCGACGTTTTCAATTATTTTGCCGATCAGACAGCAGAAGCTCGAGTTACCCGCCTCAACCGGGAAGGAGCGGAGCGCATGAGTATTGAACCGTTCTTTCTTGTCGTAGATGATGAGGAGCATAGTCGCGAAGGGCTCCGCGATTATCTCGAAGGTTTAGGATACGACGTTCAGATAGCCGCAAACGCTCCGGATGCCTTGGGAATCGTGAAGAAGCAGCGGCCCGATATTGTGATTACGGATCTAAAGATGCCGCAGATGGATGGCTTGGAGCTGCTTGAGGAAATAATGGATATTTCGCCTGAGACCATGGTGGTAGTTCTGACGGCCTACGGTACCGTGGAAACAGCGGTCAAGGCGATGAAGAGCGGCGCATTTCATTATTTAACCAAACCGGTAAATTTTGAAGAGCTGGAGCTGGTCCTCAAGAAAGCCCTAAGTCAGCAGAGGCTTGAACAGGAAAATCGTGAACTCCGGGAAGCATTGGCCGATCAGCGAGCTCATGATGAAATTGTCGGGAAGTCCGAGATCATCGTGGATTTGATCCGTCAAGCGGAGCGGGTTGCTCCCACGAACGCTTCCATTCTCATAGAAGGAGAAAGCGGAACGGGAAAGGAACTATTTGCGAGGTTGATTCATAATGCCGGTCCAAGATCAAGAAAGCCTTTTGTTGCGGTGCATTGCGCTGCATTAACGGATACCCTGCTTACCAGTGAATTGTTTGGTCATGAACGCGGTTCTTTCACAGGAGCGACGGAGCGTAAGATCGGACGGTTTGAGCGGGCGCACGAAGGTACACTTTTTCTCGACGAAATTGCGGAATTAAAAGAAGACGTTCAGGTCAAACTTTTACGCGTTCTTCAGGACGGAAATTTCGAACGGGTCGGCGGCTTTAAGACCATTCATGCAGATATCCGGCTTATCTGTGCAACAAATAAAAATTTGTCTGAGGAAGTTAAAAAAGGGAGATTTCGTGAGGACTTATTTTATAGAATCAATGTTGTTAAGTTCACCATGCCGGCGCTTAGAGACCGGCGGGATGATATTCCGATGCTGGTGGAGCATTTCTTGAAATATTATGCTGCGCAAAACCGGAAGGGAACATATCGGATAACGCCGCAGGCCGCGGAGGTTTTACAAAACTACCGCTGGCCAGGAAACATTCGCGAGTTACGTAATACCATTGAACGAATGGTTGTGCTTGGCAAATCAGAGATTATCGATGTCGATCAAATTCCCATTGAGCTTAAGGGAGAAGATCGTGCGGCGGATAACTTGATGTCCAATCCGAATACAAATCTCCGCGGCGCGGAAAAAATCTTAATTGAAGACCGGCTTAAGCAATATCAGGGAAATAAGTCAAAAGCGGCCCGTGCTTTAGGTATTTCTCGACGGACGCTTTATCGTAAGATGGAAGAGTACAAGATAAATCCGTAATGTAGTAGTAAATCTACTGTACCTTAGCGGCGCATGGAAAACGGGCCTGTGGTTTAAATTGATACAATTCTTATCTAATGCGCTAAGCCAAATAACTGAGGCTCATAAGTTATTTAATCATAAACACTTGGAAATAATTACAATTGCGCGATTGGCATGGTTCTTGTACTGATAGTGAATGCGTTGAAATGCGGCGCGAGTATGGGACTCGCCACAAAATAAAAATTTCTGCGTATTTATTAGGAGAGCAAAAATGGGAAAAGTCATCGGCATTGATCTAGGAACTACGAATTCATGCGTTGCCGTTATGGAAGGCGGCGATGCGAAAGTTATTCCGAATAAAGAGGGCGCGCGGACAACTCCGTCGGTGGTCGCTTTTATGAAATCGGGAGACCGTCTGGTCGGCCAGGTGGCAAAGCGCCAGGCAATTACAAATTTTGAGAACACGATCTATAGCGCCAAGCGGTTCATTGGCCGTATGTTTAATGAAGTTACCGGCGAAGTGAAGCTGGTACCTTTCAAAGTTATACCAGGGTCAAAAGGAGAGGCGAAGTTTTCAATCAGCGGCAAGGAATACGCACCACTTGAAATTTCAGCGATGGTCCTGAAGAAATTGAAAGACGATGCGGAATCGTATCTCGGCGAGCCCATCAAACAGGCGGTGATCACAGTTCCTGCCTATTTCAATGATTCCCAGCGCCAGGCTACGAAAGACGCAGGGCAGGTTGCCGGTCTTGAGGTTCTCCGCATCATTAACGAACCGACCGCAGCTGCTTTGGCTTACGGATTGGATAAGATAAAAAAGGATGAACGAATAGCGGTTTATGATTTGGGCGGCGGCACGTTTGACATTTCAATTCTTGAAATCGGGGATGGCGTCTTTGAGGTAAAAGCGACGAATGGCGATACCCATCTGGGCGGCGATGATTTTGATCATGTGATCATTCAATACATTGTGGAGGAATTCAGGAAGGAAAATGGAATCGACCTGTCGAAAGATAAGCAGGCCTTACAGCGGTTGAAGGAAGCAGCGGAGAAAGCAAAGTGCGAGCTTTCCACTTCGATGGAGAGCGAGATTAACCTGCCGTTCATCACCGCGGATCAGAGCGGTCCGAAACATCTTACCATGACGTTAACACGCTCGAAATTGGAGCAGCTGGTTCAACACTTGGTCGACCGGACGCTCGAACCCTGCCGCAAGGCGCTGGCGGATTCGCCGGGAAAGGTGGATGAAGTTATTTTGGTTGGTGGGCAGATAAGGATGCCTGCGGTCCAAAAAGCTGTACGGGAATTTTTTGGCAAAGAGCCGCACAAAGGAGTTAATCCGGATGAAGTTGTGGCGGTTGGGGCGGCCATTCAAGCGGGTGTGCTGGCAGGTGACGTTAAGGATGTGCTGCTTCTTGACGTGACGCCTCTTTCGCTTGGGATCGAGACGCTGGGCGGAGTGATGACGCGGCTTATCGAACGGAATACGACTATTCCGACAAAAAAAACCGAAATATTTTCAACGGCTGCCGACAGCCAAACAGCGGTGAGCATTCACGTGCTTCAAGGTGAACGTCCTATGGCTAAAGACAACCGCACATTAGGCCGATTTGACCTGGTTGGAATTCCCCCAGCGCCGCGCGGAATTCCGAAGATCGAGGTTACATTTGATATTGATGCAAACGGCATTGTGCATGTCTCGGCGCGTGATCAGGCAACGGGCAAGGAGCAGAAAATAAGGATTGAATCTTCATCCGGGATACCGAAGGATGAAATTGAAAAGTTGGTTAAGGAAGCGGAACAACATGCTGAGGATGACAAAAAGAAGTCGGAAGAAGTCATAGAGCGAAACACTTTGGACAGCCTTGTCTATACCTGCGAGAAGACTTTAAAGGATTGTGGTGAGAAAGTAAGTGCGGAAGAACGAAAGAAAATCGAGAGTGCGATACAAGAGGCAAAAGAAGCGCTAAATTCAGGCAGTCTAGATCGCATGAAGAAAGCCGGTGAGAAGTTGACCAGCGCCAGCCATTCGGTCGCTCAAAAGATGTACGAGGAAACGGCAAAAAGTCAAACCGCTTCAAGCGCTGAGCAACCTAAGAGTTCGAGCGAGTCCCGCACAAAAGGAAAGAGTTCAAAAGACCGTGAAAATGTTGTTGATGCGGATTATGAGGTTGTGGATGACGACAAATAGCCGTTAACAACCATGGCGACGCAGATGTGTTTTGGGCCGGGTAATCCCCGGCCCTTTTTATATTGACACGGCCCTTTTTGTATGTGATCACACCGCCCAATTAATCTATAATACTAAATCTTATATGCGGCTGATCTGAAACTCGTAACCCCAGAGGAGTTTTCAATGTCAACGGTGCAACAAATTACGGAACGTATCAAAGAGGAACACGGATACATTAAGAGTCTATTATCAGAGATAGGGAAAGTAATCGTGGGTCAGCAGTATTTGGTGGAGCGCCTTTTGGTAGGTCTATTGGCGCGGGGACATATATTGATCGAGGGGGTTCCCGGTCTTGCCAAGACCATGTCTGTGAGCACGTTGGCCAAAACGATTTCGGCGCACTTTCAGCGTATTCAGTTCACACCTGATTTGCTGCCCGCCGATCTCATAGGGACACTTGTGTACAATCCAAAAGAAGGCTCGTTTACAACCAGAAAAGGCCCCATTTTTGCCAATATTGTTTTGGCGGATGAGATTAACCGGTCTCCTTCTAAAGTTCAAAGCGCCCTGCTTGAAGCTATGCAGGAGAGACAGGTGACCATTGGTGAGAATACCTTTAAGCTGCCGGATCCGTTTTTGGTACTGGCCAGTCAAAATCCCATAGAGCAGGAGGGAACCTATCCGTTGCCGGAGGCACAGGTGGACCGTTTCATGCTAAAACTCAAGGTAACTTACCCGAGCAAGAAAGAAGAGCGGGAAATCTTGGATCGGATGGCGACCTTGAAAACGATAGAGGTGAAACCGGTGATCACTGCGGAAAAGCTTGTGGAGTTACAGCGCCTGGTGGACGAAATTTATGCCGATGACAAAGTCAAGGACTATATCGTTAATTTAGTATTTGCGACCCGCTATCCCGAGCAGTACAAGCTGAATCATTTGAAGCCGCTGATTTCCTACGGCGCCTCGCCGCGCGCTACGATCAATCTGACATTGGCCGCAAAGGCCCTGGCGTTTGTGAATAGCCGGGGGTACGTGACGCCGGACGATGTAAAAGAGGTTGGATATGATGTTATGCGTCACCGCGTGCTGATTACCTATGAAGCAGAAGCTGAGGAAATGACGACGGACGATATCCTTGCAAAAGTATTCGATGAAGTTGAAGTTCCATAAGTCCGTGAGTTCATATGATTCCAAAGGAGATTCTCCGCCAAATCAAGCGTATTGAAATTACGACGAAACGTTTGGTCAGCGAAACGTTTGGCGGTGAATACACGTCTGTCTTTAAAGGGCAGGGCATCGAATTTGCGGACGTGCGTGAATACGTTCCGGGGGATGAAATTAGAAGTATAGACTGGAATGTTACGGCCCGAAGTGACAGGCCGTTTGTAAAGCAGTTCGTGGAGGAACGGCAGCTTACGGTGCTATTTTTGGTGGATATGTCCGGCTCGGCGCATTTTGGTTCGGGGGAGAAATTCAAAGCGGAGGTAGCGGCCGAACTTTGCGCGCTTCTGGCGTTTTCCGCCAACAAGAATAACGATCGCGTAGGGCTTATCATTTTCACCGATGAAGTTGAAAAGTATATTGCGCCGAGCAAAGGCGCACGACATGTACTGCGCGTGGTGCGCGAGATTCTTTATTACCAGCCGAAAAGTCGGGGAACAAATCTAAAGGGAGCATTGGAGTTTCTCGATCGAATCTTAACACGGACTGCGGTTGTTTTTGTAATATCCGACTTTTTGGGCGAAAGCGCCGCGCTTCCACTCAAAAGATTATCAAAGCGGCATGATGTCATCGCCATGCGAATCTATGACCCGCGCGAGCAGATCCTGCCCAGGCGCGGAATTGTTCAGTTGATCGATGCGGAAACCGGCGAGAGAAGGCTTGCCGATTGCGGGAGCGCCACGGTGCGCAGGAAGTATGAAGAAAAGGTAAAGGTCCGCACGGAGGAAATCTTGAACCTGTTTAAACGAATCGGAGTTGATCACATCGATATTAATGCGCGAGAATCCTATGTAGACCCGGTTCTCAAGTTCTTCAAAGAACGCGAAGATCGGTATTGAGTTATGCGCCCGTCATTCGCACATTGCGTTTTCTATTTTCTTTTGGCGGCGTGCTGTCCTTTGGCGCTCGCGCAATCGGATATCACCGTGTCGGTAGAATTGGATAAATCGATCATTACCATCGGAGAACTCCTGCAGTGTAAATTCCTTGTCCGGCATGATTCAACATTACGCATAACCGATTTAATCGGAGCTAAACATCTTGAGGAATTCAAAGTTAAAGATTCCGATGTCATTGTGCCATTTGAAGAAAACGGACAAGTTGTGGAAGGCAGAATGTTCAAGTTGACCGCTTATGAGCTGGGGGAACATGTTATACCGGCAGTTGAGATTAGGTATCTTGATCAGGATCAGGTTCAGAAATCCGTTTTCAGCACCCCGGCGGCCGTCACCGTTCGTTCTGTAGATCCTCAAAAGCTTCCCGGCAGCGATATTCGCGGACTGAAAGGCTTAAAGCTTTTGGAATCTGCCCTCGGGCAGATTATTCTTTGGGTACTGGCTGGGGCAGGAATTGCATCAGCCGGTTTATTGGTTTTTATTAAATTAGGAAAAAGAACTCAAGTAGATCCTGATCGGTTTCTCACACCCGCCGAACGCGCTTTAAAAGCGCTTGGTGAACTAGAAAAGAACAGTTTTCCGGCAGATGGCCAAGCAAAAACATATTACGCGGGAGTTTCTACGATCGTGCGGCGGTTCTTGGAAGAGCAATTTAGGTTTCCGGCTCTGGAGTATACCACCAGAGAGATTAACCGATTCTTGAACGATAAAGCGTTCGATTCAAGCGTACAGAAAGTGTTGGCCAGAATTTTGGAAGAGTGTGATACCATTAAATTTACCGATTTCAAGCCGCAACAGCATGCTATTCGGCAACTTTCGAAGCGCGCCGAAGAAGTTGTAAACCTTGTACAAGCAACCATGGTCGCGCCCCAGACGGAGATCGAGGCCAAAGCTTCATGATGCGATTTTTGCAGCCAGTCTTTATGGTATTGCTGCCGGTGATCGTTCTCGTGGTGTGGCGAAGAAGCCGGCGAAAATTAAGCGGTGTGAGATACGCCTCCCTCGCAGATTTCAAGGAAGTTAGAGCGTTAGGGCGCATCCGATGGATGTGGATATTGCCGACGATGCGGTTTCTTGCGCTCCTCTGTATTGTTTTGGGGCTGGCCCGTCCTCAGGGGATGAGTTCCGACTATGATGTGGAGACGGAAGGGATCGATATTGTGCTGGCGCTGGATATCTCCGGTTCCATGCTGGCCGAGGATTTTAAGCCGCAAAACCGTTTGATGGTGTCGCTGGATGAAGCTAAAAAATTTATCGCGGCCCGTCCGCATGATCGTATTGGTTTGGTCGTCTTTGCAAGTCAAGCGTACACGCAGTGCCCTTTAACGCTGGATCATGATGTACTGCTTAATTTGCTTGATGAAGTCAAGGTTGGTTTGGTGAAAGACGGTACGGCCATAGGCCTTGGTATCGCGACCGCTATTAACCGTTTGAAGGATTCGGAGGGTAAAAGCAAAGTCGTTATATTGTTGACCGACGGGGAAAATAATGCGGGCAATATCGATCCCATAACAGCGGCGGAAATTGCCAGGGGATTCGGCATCAAAATATATACAATCGGGGTGGGACAGGGCGGGCTTGTGCCGTTTCCGGTAGATGATCCGATTTTTGGCCGACGCTATGTGCAGGCCCGGGTGGATATCGATGAAGAGACCCTCAAACGAATTGCCGATATTGGTGGCGGCATCTTTTTCCGCGCTTACGACCAGACTTCATTGTCAAAAACCTATCAGCAAATTGATCTGTTGGAGCGGACGAAGACGAAGGTTACGCAATATTCAGATTTTAGGGAGCTTTATCCCTGGTTTGTATATCCGGGTTTGGGCTTGTTCGTATTGGAACTTTTGCTTGCAAACACATTGTTCGTGAAAATTCCGTGAGTGAAGATGCAATTTTTTGAAAGAAATGCATTCCAACTGATGTGGATTATTGCCGGACTGCTTTTTCTACTGGTAGGGGCTAGACGATATCGAAGGTCACTCAGCGCGGGTTTTGCTGAAAATCGGTGCTTCAGCCGGCTCTCTTCGGAAACGTCGGACAAAAAGAGGTTTTTGCAGGTTGTATTTTGTTTCTTGGGGATATTTTTCTTGATTTTGGCGCTTGCGCGCCCGCAGTGGGGCGAGGAAATTAAGATCGTTAAACGTCACGGCGTCGATATGGTCTTCGTGGTGGATACCTCACTGAGTATGCTGGCTGAAGATCTGAAACCAAATCGGATGCGCATAGCCAAACGCGGAATTCAAAATTTTCTGAAAAGGCTAAAGGGCGATCGGATAGGCTTAGTGGCTTTCGCCGGGTCAGCGTTCCTGCAAATTCCGCTCACGGTTGATTACTCGGCATTCCGGCTTTTTCTGGAAGCTCTTGAGGTTGGTTATATTCCACGCCCCGGCAGTTCGCTTAAAGAGGGCTTTGCCGTGGCAGGCCAGGCATTTGAAAAGACAAAAGATGAACAGCGGGTCGTAGTTGTTTTTTCTGACGGTGAGAGTCATACGGCCGAAGGGGAGGAATTAATCGAGTGGGCCCAGCAGTTGGGGATCCGTGTGTATGCCGTGGGAGTAGGTACGGCAAAGGGCGGGCCCATTCCGCTCAGGTCGGGCTCCAGGCAGCTTGGCGGGTATAAAAAAGATCAAAATGGCGAGATTATTGTCTCCAAACTGGACGATTCGTTTCTAAAAAGATTGGCGCAGGAAACCGGCGGTTTGTATTACCCGGCCACAGGAACGAACAGGGAAATTGCATTGATTTATGAGGATATTCAGAAGCTCGGTAAGAAGGAAATAAGCGAACAACAGATGATACAGCGGGAAGATCGGTTTCAATTGTTCCTCGCGGGTGCGCTGGTTCTTTTGTGCATTGAAATGATTATTAGTGATCGGAAGGGATTGTTTGCATCATGAACATTCGCTTGTTGGCATTGCTTTTTGCATTTCTGTTTTCATTTGGAGGCATCGTCACGTCATCCGGTTCCTTAAATGAGAAGGGAAGCGAGCATTTTACGAAAAAGGAGTTTGAGCCTGCGCTTGAGCAATACTTGGCCGCTCAGGTGAAAGATCCGGATGATCCCCGCATCCGCTACAATTTAGCCAGCACCTTGTATGAACTTGGGCGGTTTCGTGAAGCAAAAGACGCCTTTGAACAAACGCTGGCGATGTTGCCTGAGGATGAAGGAGATTCATTGTTTAAGTCAGAGATTCTCTACAATTACGGGAATACATTGTATCGGTTGGGGGAGGCGGAAAAAGCTATCGAGACCTACAAATCCGTGCTGGATATAAATTCGGAGGATGAGGACGCCAAGTATAACTTGGAGATACTGCAGAAGACAAAGGATAAGAAGGAAAAAGAAAATCAAAAACAGCAGCAACAGCAGCAGCAAGGCGGCGGCGAGCAGCAGGAGCCGCAGGAACAAGAAGAGAACCAGGATCAACAAAATAGCGGCCAGGACAAGGAAAACCAGCAGCAGCAGAATGAAAATCAGAATCAACCGCAGCAGGGCCGGCAGTCGCAGAAGGAAAAGCAAGATCAAGGGGGCCGGAAACAAGAAGAGCAAAGCGGCAATCAGCCCGATAAGAGCCAGGGCGATCAAAAGTCGCCGGATGGGAAAAAGGACGGCGAACGGTCTCCCGAGCAAAAGCCGGACACTTCCGGAAGGGAACAGAAAAGTCAGCCGCAGCAATCGGATCAACAGCCGTCTGAGCAACAAAAAAGCGATTCTCATACGCAAGAAAAACCCTCGGATGGCGAAAAGCAAGATCAACAACAGGGTAAGGAGCCGAGCAGACAGGGAAGGCCTGAACCATCAAGACAGATACCGAGCCCGGATCAACTTGAACAACCCGAGCACGACAAAACCGAACAGAGTCCGGGGCAAACCGGTCAGTCTCAATCAAGAGAGGGGCCTTCGCCGGAAACAGAGCGAAGCGGGGAATTACCCACTGCATTAGGCGCACATTCTGAATATGAAGGTGGAAAGGTCCCTTACGAGGAAGCGCTTAAAATTTTAAACTCCTTAAATGATTCGGAACGGCCGCTTCAGACGCTCCGCCGTCCGGAACCGGAAACACCCGGGCAAGAGATGCCGCCTTTAAAGGACTGGTGAGATATGCTCGTTGGGGTTCTATCGGATACGCATGACAACTTGGATCAGGTGGAAAAGGCGCGTCGGGTTTTTGAAAAGCGGGACGTGGGCGCCATTTTTCACTGCGGTGATTTCATCACACCTATTGTTTTTGATGTCTTACAAAAGTTTCCAGTCTCTTTCTTTGGTGTTTTTGGCAATAATGACTATAAAGAGGCGCTGGGTGTACGCTCAAGATTTCAAATCAAGGAAGAACCGCATCGAATGGAGTTTGCCGGTCGAAAGATATTTCTTTGCCACCACCGCCGCTATTTGGAAAAGCTTTCAGAAGGCAATGGTGACGCTGAATTGGTTTTATACGGTGAGACGCATGAACCGGAAGTCCGGCGGTGCGGTAAGCAGTTGATTGTGAACCCGGGGGAAACATGCGGTTGGGTGACGGGGACCTCGACGATCGCTGTTGTGGATCTCCAAAAGTTGGATGCAGAAATCCTGCGGCTGGACATTTGAACTGTTTTCATTACAAAAAGGAGAACTTATGTTGGCTTTGCAAATTGATGAGGATCTGAAGGCGGCGATGAAGAGCAAGGACCATATCAAAGTATCCACGCTGCGCATGCTCAAAGCCGCATGCAAGAATGCGGAGATCGAGAAGAAAAAACCACAGCTTGACGATAATGAGCTGCTCTCCCTCACTTCCAAATTAATCAAACAGCGCCGGGAATCCATTGAAGAGTTCAAAAAAGGCAACCGTATGGACCTCGTTCAACAAGAGGAAGCCGAAATTAAGGTGCTCCAATCCTATCTGCCGCAGGCGTTGAGTGACCAGGAACTCGACAGGATAATCGCTGACGCTATTCAAGAGACCGGTGCCAGCAAACGCGCCGATATGTCAAAAGTAATGAAGGTAGTCATGCAAAAGGCCGCTGGGCGTGCTGACGGCAGTCTGATCAGTCAAAAAGTGGCCGCAAGGCTTCAGTAATTCGTCCAATTATTTCACGCTCACTTCCGGGATTAAATCCAGCCGGAGCAGTTTGCCTTGTGCGGCCCACGGTAAGTAGTGGCGTGTATAGATATTTTACATAAGATGTATTATGAGACTTTTCAAATAAATAAACCGGGACACTGACACAGTGCACGGCCAAACCACTCCGCGGCAAAATGTGATCAGATATGCTGGTTTTGGAAAACGACGGGCGCTCCACCGACGAATTCAATTGGCGGGACGTGAGAATATAATTTTGCAGTCAGACCGCGTTCGAGCAGTACTTGAATGGCCGTGCGGACCGCTTCTCCGCAATCAACGGCAACTTCATTTACATACATGTCGATGAAGCGATCGGCTTTATCCCGTGCAAGGCCCCGGCCGTACATAAGCGCATAGTTAAGTGCGCGTTTCCGGTGCTTAAGTCCATATACAATGCTCTGGCGAAAAAGCTTGGTTACTTCGGTGATCGTGGGAGTGCCGAGGTCTTTTCGCACAACGTCAATGCCGAGTGGAAGCGGCAATTTTGTTTCGGCATACCACCACTTTCCGAGGTCAAGAATAAGTTTTAGCCCAAGATCTTCATAGGTGAGTTGTCCTTCGTGTATTACGAGTCCGGCGTCAATATCGCCGCTCAATACAGCGGGAATAATTTTATCAAAGGGCAATACGGTATACGAAGTAATGTGCGGATCAAAAATCTTTAGAGCAAGAAAAGCCGTTGTAAACTCTCCAGGAACACCGATGCGGTACCGCCCAAGTTGGCTGGCTGAAAATGCTCTCCGTGCAACAATGATCGGTCCATATTTGTCGCCAACGCTGGCACCACATGGCATGATCGTATAACGGTCGGCAATATAGGCGAATGTGTGTACAGAGACAGCAGTGATCTCTAACTCCGCCCTCAAGGCAAGACGGTTTAATGCTTCGATGTCTAGAATTACATCTTTAAATTCATACCGCCCTGTGTTTATTTTATGGTGTGCCAATGCGTAAAACATGAACGCGTCATCAGGGTCCGGGCTATGGCCAAACCGAATGATGTGTTTCTCGAGTGCCGGGGTTGACATTATTTACCGACCGCAGCGGTTTCTTGGCCGCAGACGCTTCGTAACGTATAGGAAGGCGCCGCCTTTATTCCCTCTTCGTGCGCAAACATATGGATGGTATCCCAGGGGCAAATTTCCGGACATTTTCGGCAGCCTATGCAGCGGTTTAAATCGATCTCGACTAATTTCTGTAATTCCGGAAATTCAAGCCCGGGAACGAGCTCGATGCAATCTACGGGACAAACGGTAATGCAGGCTTCACACCCTGTGCAGCCGTTTTGATCAATAACGGCCAGCTCTCGCGGAATTTTCCTGCGCGGTGGTTTTGAGGCGCCCGGATTTGCCATTAGGGGGTAGCGCTCCTTCCCTGCTGCTTTTCAAGCTCCACCACTCGCTTTTTCAGTTGCTCATTTTCGCCGCGCAGCTGAGCGATCGTTTTTAAGAGCTGGCTTCTGGGTTGTTCCAAATCATCAACGACATTCATGGGTGTTCCCTCCAGCGTGTTCAGCTGGCGGTCTTCTCGAATCAGCAGTTTTACGCAAACATAACCGAGAGCCAAACAGATGAGGATCACTGACCATTTAAGTATCATAGCTCAAATACGCGCGGGAAGCGCGTGAGATTCCGACAGGCATTTTTCTGAACGAGCACCATGTTTTCAAGGCGTACACCCCCCAATCCGGGATAATACAGCCCCGGCTCTACCGTCACGACCATGTTTGGCTCTAATATTGCATCGATATGGCCAATGCGCGGTGGTTCATGCACCTCAAGACCAAGGCCGTGTCCTGTGCCATGAAAGAATCCCTGCATGCAACCTTTGATCAAACCGGTTTTGTAACCCTGGCGTTCAAAGAGTCTGAGAATCGCCTCATGAACTATTCGTCCGTTAACACCCGCCTTCACCATGGACATTCCAAGATCCTGGCCTTCCCTGACTGCTCTATAGAGTTTTTTTAGTTCGGGAGAAGCTTTTCCGCGAAGTACGGTCCGCGTCATATCTGCATAATAATTAGTCCGGGACGATTTTGGAAACACGTCGAGAATAATGGGGACATTTGCTTTAAGCGGACCCGTGCCGATTTGGTGTGGGTCACAAGCTTGCGCTCCGGAAGCAACGATCGTATGTTGACCGATACAATTTCTCGCGAGCAAATACTGATGGATGACCTGACGGATACGCTCGGACGTGAGCAATTCATTATGATGATACAGGAAACCGAGCTTAATCCGGGCCTTGGAAATGATGTCGATCGCCGCATGCACAGCGGTCTCTGTACTGCGCTGCGTTTCTTCGATGGCTGCGATTTCATCCCTTGACTTAATCAGGCGTGCACCGAAGAACGGGCGCTCCCCCGGACTTAATCGAAAGCCTTTTTGGCGTAAAGCGTCAGCATACCCGACCGGAAAATGATGCGGAACGGATAACTTCCTGATTTTCTTTTTATGCAAAAAATGACTGATCACATCGATCATACCGGGCCTCTTGAGGCGGCCCGATGCCGCTTCCTGGGCCAGCGCGGAAAATGAAAGCGTTTGACTTACACAAGCTTCTTTTCGTGCCCGGTCGATTTCAAGATCACTCATAATGGCGTATGATTTTCCAGCAGCTTCTATGTAAATAAAAGGGTCCGGTACAAAAAAACGGGTTGCATAGAACATGTCTGCGTCATGTTCGCTTGCGGCGATCATTAATTTTGCTTCGTTGGGTTTTTTGGACATGAGAAATTATGGGAAATTATGGATTATTTTATTTTCGTTGAACGGCCTTGAGAGCCGCCTCGACAATATGTTTTGCCGTCAATCCATAATGCTCGAAGAGCTCCTCAGGGGCACCGGATTCTGCAAACGTATCCTTGATCGCAACGGTTTCGATGGGTACGGGGTGAATTCTCGCAGCCGCTTGACTTACTGTTGCTGAAAGGCCTCCGTACATTGAATGCTCTTCGCAAGTCACGAGCGCACCCGTTTTTCGAGCCAGGTTTTCTATCAGGTCTGTATCGAGCGGCTTGATGGTGTGCATATCAACCACGGATGCCCGTATGCCTTTCACCAAGAGTATCTGTGCTGCCTGCAAAGCTTCATAAACCAGTAATCCGCAGGCAATAATTCCCACGTCCTTCCCCTCTTCAAGAATGCTCCCCTTCCCCATCTGCAAACGAACTCCATTATCATAAATTACCGGTGTTTTCGGGCGCCCGCACCGAACATACACGGGACCTTTGTGGCAGGCGGCCTGTCTGATTAAAGCTTTTGCAGAGAATCCGTCAGCCGGAACGATCACATAGAAATTGGGCAGCGCGGTCATCAAGGCAAAATCTTCGATACTTTGCTGAGAAACGCCGTCTTCACCTACTGAAATGCCGCCGTGCGATGTAACTACTTTTACATTAGCCGAGGGAAAGGCAACCGACATGCGAAGCTGGTCATACCCTTTGCACGTTAGGAAACAAGCAAAACTGCTGACAAAAGAAATTTTTCCGCAATACGAAAGACCCGCTGCAATGCCAACCATGTTAGCTTCTTGAATTCCGCAATTGAAGAACCGATCCGGGAAAGCCTTCCCAAATGCCGCTGTCTTGGTGGATTTGGATAGATCGGCATCCAAAACAACAATATCCGGGTTTTCCCTGCCCAGTTCAACCAAAACGTCGCCGTATGCATCGCGCGTCGCCTGACCTAATTTTTTCTCTCGCACATTTACCATAGCTGCATCTTTCATCAAAACGTCTTTGCTTCTAACTCCGCCAGAGCTTTCTCGGCTTCATCCGGAGTAGGCGCAACGCCATGATAATGGTTGTTGTTCTCCATAAATGAGATACCCTTGCCTTTAACGGTACGCGCAAGAATGACCGTAGGTTTGCCATGGACAGAGCGCGCCCAGGAAAGTGCGTCAATGATTTGACGGTAATCGTGGCCATCTATTTCCTGCGCAGCCCAGCCGAATGACTTCCATTTATCCGGCACGGGATCCATGTTAAGAATTTCCTTGGTAGATCCGTCCAACTGATGAGCGTTCAAATCGACGATGGCGGTTAAATTGTCAACCTTCCTGAATGCCGCGCTCATAACGGCCTCCCAAGTCTGCCCTTCGTTGCATTCGCCGTCACTTAGAATTACGTATGTGTAAAAATCCTTTTTGGATACCTGCGCCGCTAAGGCACACCCAATGGCAATGGATAATCCCTGGCCCAATGAACCCGTCGATGCTTCGATGCCGGGTGTTCTTTTCTGATCCGGATGCCCTTGCAAGATGCTTCCCAATGTTCTGAGTGTCAACAAGGTTTCTCGTGGAAAATAGCCGGTATGGGCCAGTACGGCATAAAGCGCAGGTGCCGCATGTCCTTTACTTAAAATTACGCGGTCACGGTCTTCCCAATGGGGACGTTTAGGATCGTGCCGCAGAAATTCATAATAAAGCACGGTTAAGATGTCAATGATGGATAGCGATCCACCGGGATGGCCGGACTTGGACTTCGCAAGCATGCGGATAATGTCTTTTCGCATTTCGTTGGAAAATCTTCTTAATTCTTGAATTCTATCGTCTCGCATAAGAAATGAGATAATAGTTGGTTTAATGATTAAAATCAAACGTAATTTTAAGCTGAAGCAGCCGGGAGAGGTAAATTCTGGCGGCGATTTATCCCGTGCCCATGCGGAAGCGAAGGAATTCATTTAATGTTTTACAGCCGAGATAGGGATTGTCTCTCTTTTCCTTTCCCATGGAGGAAACCGGTTCTTCTGAATAATTATGCCCCGGCAAAAGTAAGACCCGGTCATCGAGTTTCATAAGTTTTTCCGTGAGGCTTCTGTACATTTCCTCGGCATTTCCGCCGGGCAAATCACACCGGCCGCAGGCGTTTATAAATAATGTGTCGCCTGAAACCAAATGATCTTCTACAAGAAAGCATTGAGAACCCGGCGTATGACCGGGTGTGTGCAGAAATTTGATTACGATTTCACCTGCGCGGATATCTTGGCCGCCTTGAACAGACTCAATACTGGACTTCATACCTTTTAGAAAAGGTGCTTCCTTTTGATGAACATAAACACACCCGCCGGTCAGTCTCAAAAAGTCCTCGATTCCGTTCACGTGATCGAAATGTGTATGCGTGATCAGTGCTTTGTCGACTTTCATATCATCGCCTTTGGCAATGTTCAAGACGCGATCCACTTCCCAGGCCGGATCCACAATCACCGCCTCTTTCTTTTCCTGATCTCCCAAGATGTACATGTAATTCTGCATGGGGCCCACTTCGACTTGCTTGATGTAAAGGCGCTTTAGCAGATTCATTCCAGCTCTCCCGATATTATTTTGATAACACCCGCTTTTTCCATTTCCCGAATAGCATTTGAACTGTCCCCCGCCTTCACATTCACACCCATGATGGCATCGGTCAGCAGGTAAACTCGGTAATTGAGTTTTCGGGCATCTAAAGCAGTGTGTTTTACGCAATAATCGATGGCAAGTCCGCAGACCGTTATTTCGGAAATTTTTCGCTTTGTTAATTCTGCGTTAAGATCCGTTTCCTGAAATCCGGAATAGGCGTCCTTATTTTTCTGGTCCGCTTTAGAGATAATGATCAAAGAAGGCGGCATTCTTAATTTGGGATGAAACTTCGCGCCCGAAGTATTTTGAATGCAATGTGGCGGCCAAATACCGCCCTGCGCTTTGAATGAACAATGATCGGCGGGATGCCAATCTCGTGTTGCAAATAGGGGTCGACCTTTCGATAGAAACTTGTCGATTGAGGATTGAATTGCCGGAAGAACCGCGTTAGATCCCGGCACGGCAAGCGCGCCACCCTCAAAGAAGTCAATTTGAGCGTCCACGACAACCAAAGCCGTTTTCTCGGTGATTCTCATAGATTATTTGCAGAAACTGATAGCCTGCGTAATGACATGCATCCTTGTTTTTATGCTTGAAATGAAAATTTTTTTCAATCGGCCGCGTGTGCTTCGTGCCAAATGCCCGAATAATTTGGCACATCCCGTAGTACTGTTCTCGAACTCAATCTCAATAAGCTGGAAACCTACCGGGCCAAAATTGATGAGGCCGAGCGACTTAAAAACGGCCTCTTTTGCCGAGAAAAAATGCGCCAGGCATTCGGTTTTGCTGCGGCTGCATTTGTACTTCTTGAGTTCGTTAGGACGGAGAATTCTCGAGATAATCCTGTCCGGGAACCGCCGTAAACGTTTAATGCGGTTGATAAGGACAATGTCGGTACCGACGCCAAGAACGTTCAAACATGCACCTTATGTTTGAGCAGCAGGCGGCAAAACAGCAGCGAGCCTTTCCAGAAGAAACGTGTTTTCACATACGGCTTTGTATTCGTATACGAAGCACAGGATATTCCACCCCATGGCGGCGAGTACGGTGACATGATGCCCATTCGGCGAAACCGCCTCCGTTGCGGCGGCCCCGCCGGTAAACGCGGCGGCCATCATGGCGAGCGATCCGAATAGCGCGAATGGAAATGACCTCCCCTTTAATTTTCGTGTCATGCGTACGAAGTCGCCCTCGATTTTGTACTCGTCGCAAGCCGTTTTAATCGATTTCCCGGTTCCGAGAAAATATATGAAAATAATGGAATGAACAAAGCACGTAAATAATGTCACAAAAAGGCCGGCCAGAATATGAAAATGTTCCGGCAAAATTTGCCCCATTTGGAGATAGCCGGTTCCGGCTGTCAGCAACAAAAGTATCGTATTTGCAATGGCCAGGCCGATAAAGACATAGTTCATACGCGTCGCTTTCTGTAAATTTTTAGCTTGCTATCCAAAATTCTGGATGGGAGAGATGGTGTTGTCAATACCTAAATCGCGTGCTCTTCCCCTCCATCGTGGGCAAACAAAGCGAGGAAGATTTTCGAAATGCGATTCTTTGATCAATCAGAGCAGCGAAAGCACCCATATCAGGGTGCAGAATAATGCGATACGGTCGTTCATTTCTTCGTCTCTTTATCGCGTAAGTAACTCACCTCATGCATAATTTCTAAATAGCCCTACAACTTTTCCCAGAATTTTTACGTTGCGGCTAATAATGTCCTCGTATTTTTCATTAGCGGCGTGCAGGCAAATCGAGCGGCCCCGTTTGTAGAATCGTTTGACGGTGGCTTCATCCTCCAGCATGGCGACAACGATATCGCCGTTATCCGCTTCTGATTGCATGCGGACAATGGCGCAATCGCCATCATAAATTCCGTCACCGGTCATGCTATCGCCCTGAACGCGCAATGCGAAGATTTTTCCAGCACGAACCCATTGCCGCGGAAGCGTAACCATCTCTTCAATGTTTTCCTCGGCAAGCATGGGGAGCCCGGCTGCTACGCGGCCCAGTAGAGGTATCTGGATGGTCTTAACCGTGTCGTCATCGCGAAACGTTGATCCAAGTAAGGCTGTCCGCTTCTCCGGATCTTCAGTGTTTTTTGCAACGACAAGCGAACGGGATTTCCCTTCGGTCTTTTTCAACGCCCCTTTTGCTTCAAGCGCTTTCAAGTGATCAAAAACAGAACTTGCGGCAATACCAAAGTGTTTTCCGATCTCCCGGACCGTTGGCGGATAGCCCGTTTTTCGCATAAAACGGGCTATGTAAGCCAATATCTCTCTCTGTTTGGTCGTGAGCCTTTTCATAGCGATCCCGCAGGTAAATGCAGCTAAATATACCTAACATTTGTTAGGTTGTCAAGGGAGAAATCATCGAAATGAAAAGAACCTGCGAGAAGCCGGCCCATCTCAAACGAGTAGCGTACGGGTTAGAGAAATTACGCGGGTGTCGGAGTAGTTGGCTATACTTTTCTTTTGGAGGAGGCTTCTTTGCGCTGCTTAAGCTTTAAACGTTTCAGGCGGCGAGCGCGGCGGGATCGTTTTAACTTCCATTTAAGATCTGCAGTCATGATAAATACCTCTTTCTTCTGAAGACATCCGTTTTGATATTGGTTACGCGATGTATAAAAAGCAATCCGTTTAAATGATCCAATTCGTGCTGCCAGCAAATGGCTTCGATGCCGTTTGCGTGGCATTCAAACACTTTTCCGTTTTCGTCAGCGGCTCGTATAAAAACCTGCTGAGCCCTGGTTACGTTGCCGGTGTAGTCCGGAAGGCTAAGGCACCCCTCCCTATTTGACCTGGGATCTGCCCATTTCGATATTTCGGGATTAATAAATATTCGGAGCTGCGTTGAGGAATCCTTTTTTGAAACATCACAAACAAATATGCGCTTTGATATTCCAATTTGTGGCGCCGCCAGTCCGATCGTGCCCGGACTGGCGTACATGGTGTCGATTAAATCCTGAACAAGACCACCCACCGCGCGATCGAATTTTATGACCGGATCGGCGGCTTTTGTTAAAACCGGATGGGGAAATCGGCATACGGGAAGGCACGGCATAATATCTAGAGTTGAAACACATCGACCGGTTTTATGGTGATGTCTGCATTTAATTTTTTTCCGAGCCTTATCAGCTCACGCTGAAGAGAAACAATTTGCATTCGCTCAGGCAGTTCAACTTCTATCAACATAGCGTAGACAGGGTTCTTGGCTGTGCCAACGAGTTTTGTGTTTACATCCGTAATGTTAATTTTTCTTCGAGCAAGCAAATGCGCTACGCGGAAGACAAGCCCGGGCTTATCGGTTCCGAGCAGAGAGACCATGTGCGGGGTTCTTCCCGCTTTTCCCGCGGGATCTTTTCGCGGCGGCCGTTTAAGTTCCTTGGCGTGAATGCTGAGAGCCAGCCGCTTCTCGACTTTTCTAAACTGCGTTTGCAGCGCTGCCTGGTTTAGTTTTTTCGCGCGTGAGACACTGACGATCATAATGACGGCAAACTCGCCGCCGAGAATCGTCATGCTGGAGTCTTCAATATTGCAGGCGTTTTTGTAGAGCACCTTGGCTACGGCACTGACAATGCCGGGGCGGTCTTTTCCGATGGCCGTAATAACAAAATGTTGCTTATTCACCATACCCTACTCTTTCGATGTGGAATATATTTTAGCATTCTTATTCTTTAACCGAATCATTTTTTCACAATCCTTGTATTTTTCTCTGTGCAGAACTTTTTTTGCGCCCAAAAAGCTTTTTAGCGAGGGCAATGCCCTGTTCCTTTTTTTTAAACTTGCCTTCCAGCTGGTGCTCGAACAGCTTTTCGAGCATGCTTTTAAACGCCGGACCGGGCTCGAAGCCGGATTTAATGAGGTCGTTTCCGTTCACGATCGGTTTTGGCTTTCGGATTTCCTTCTTAAACTCCTTGAGCTGTTCGACGCAGTAATGATAGTTATCCAGCATTCCGTGGCTTGCCGAGCAATCTATCCGGTGAAGCTCGAGCTCCAGCGGGAACGTCTCTGTGTTCAAATAATTCCTCAGCCGTCCTATGCGCATCTGCTTGATGTCTTTAAACCGCATATGGTTGTGGACGGCTTGGGCGACTTCTTCGATAACTTTGCTTGGAAATCGCAGCCGGCGCATAATTTCTTCGGTTTTGGTCGCACCTAATTCGGCGTGATTGTTAAAGCGGATCCGGTCACCGGAATCGTCGTAGGTATCCGGTTTAGCGATGTCATGGAAAAGCACGCTCATAGCCAACTCGACCGATGGTTTTTTTAAAGAATCGAGCATTAGTTCGGTATGATGAAATACGTCGCCTTCCGGATGAAAATCCGGCGGCTGCTGGACGCCTTTCATGCGTTCGGCTTCCGGGAGGACGATTTTGAGAAGGCCGCTGTCGGAAAGCATACGAAGACCCAAACCCGCATTTTTCCTGGTGAATATTTTAATCAATTCGTCGCGGATTCTTTCCATGCTTATGGTTTGAATGGCCGGAGCCATTTTTTGCAGCACTGCCCAAGTGTGGTCTTCGATGGTAAAACCTAAATTTGTTGCAAACCGGACGGTGCGGAGCATGCGCAGGTGGTCTTCGGCAAATCTTTTTTCCGGGCTGCCGATAGCGCGAACTGTTTTCGCGTCAATGTCTTTCTCGCCGCCGACGTAATCGTAAACTTTTTTGTCGATCGGGTCAAAGAAGATGCCGTTGATCGTAAAATCCCGGCGGCGTGCATCCTCCTCCGGAGTTGTGAATTTTACCCAGTCAGGATGCCTTCCGTCACTATAGGAACCCTCGGAACGGAATGTTGCCACCTCGAATTGATGATCTTTAACGATTACGAGCATAACGCCGAATTTCTTGCCGATGGCGACGGTATGCTTGAATAATCGTTCAACGTCACCAGGGCTAGCTGAAGTTGCCACATCATAATCTTTCGGCTCCTTTTTCATGAGAAAATCACGCACACAGCCACCGGCAAAAAGCGCTTGAAAACCGCTTTTTCTGAGCGTGCGAACCACTTCCGTAGCCGCGTTTAATAGAGATGACTCTTTCATACGGGCAGAGTCCTTAGTTTTCTGATAACGAGTAATCCAACCGCTGACGCCAGAGCGGAAATGAAAATAAGCATCCGCAAACCGAGCGCTTGATGCACGTAACCGCCCACGAAAGTGGATGCGACTACGCCGGCGTTGCGGACGCTCATGAGTATTGCGAATAGAGAGCTTTCGATGCCGGTGCCGTGCGCCAGTTTTGCTGCGGCCGCCATGAGCGGAAGAAGCGTAATGTAGGCCATGATACCGCTCACAAAACTCAAAGCAATTGCAGATGAGCGGTTGAAAATTAGGAAGCAAAGCAAAGTGCTGGCGACATCCATTAGTATGGCGATGAGCAGCGTTTTTCGCAATGGGATCTTTCGCATGAACCTGTAGTAGATTACGCAGCCAATGACAGCGCCAATCCAGCTCAAACTTTGAATGGTTCCAAGCAGCGTTTCCTTCATGCCGAGGTTATCCCTAAAATAGAAAAATAGCGGTGTTGTGAAGGAAGCGGAAACGGTTCCGAGCAGCAAAAGAAGGCTGAACCAAAACAAGTCTCCTTTGAAAGTGATGGCAAGACTTTTTGCCAGTGCTTGTAGAATTCCGGCCCAGGCAATTTTCTTCTTGGGATAACGGTTTTCTTTGAATACAAGTGAGATGAAAAGTGAAAGGAGCGGCAGCGCACCGGTCAGAAAGAACACAGTTCGGAAACCGAATTTATATGTAATCCAGCCGCCCAGGACCCCGCTTACAATAGCGCCTAGACTTCGAGATCCCCACGACAGCGATTGGTAGGTTTGTGTGGTGTGTACATCAGAATTTTCGACGATGAGCCCGTCCGTCACAACGTCGGTAATCGCAAACCCGGCATTTGCAAGAAAGATGCACACCATGGTCATTGCGGAAAAACTCGGTAGAGCCGCCATGCACCACCATCCCCATGCGGATAAAGCCGATGCAAAAAAAACATAGGTTTTTCGCCGGTACCCCAAGATAGGAAACGTATCGGACACAGCGGCAAAAATTGGTTTTAAAAGCCAAGGCAATGAAACAATGGAGGAAAGCGTGGTCATGTCCCTAATTTCAAGGCCGGCATGCCTGAGATAAAGCGGCAAAGCGACATTGTTCAACCCCAGGGCGCCTTGGATAAAATAAACCGCGCTTGTAAGTTCTGCTAATGTGCGGTTGACGCGCATTTTATCTTGTGGGAAACGAGATTCCGGCGGAACGAGAGCCGTTTGCAACCGGAGGCGGCGGAAGCCAATCGTTTTGCTTGAGCAGCTCGCGAAGACTTAACAGGTGTTCACGCATAGGTGTTTTCTTGCGCGCATCGTAAAGCAGGTAGGCCGGATGGTAAAGAACCATCAGGAGCGTTTCGGAAAATTCAGGGGCAGTAAAAAATTTTCCCGCCTCATCGTTCATCGAGAATTTTGTTTTTGAGGGGACAAGGTATTTGAGCGCCGTCGCGCCGAGCAATAAGATGATTTTTGGGCGTACCAAGGAAATCTGATGCTTTAGAAAAACCATGCATGTTTTCGCCTCTTCCTGGTGTGGAGCTCGATTTTCCGGAGGCCGGCACTTTACAATGTTGGCGATCAGTGTGTCGCGGCTGGTATCGATACCGATTTCGAGAAAGAGTTCATCCATAAGTTGCCCGGCACGGCCGACAAAGGCCTTTCCCTGCTTATCTTCGTTTTCGCCCGGGCCTTCTCCGATCAGCATGATATTTGATTTAGAGTTGCCCCGGTCGACTACAATCTGCGTCCTGCCTTTGTGCAGGTCGCATCGTGTGCAGTTGGATTCAATAAGTTCGCGTTTAAACCGATCGTAGCTCTGCGTGGTTAGAATGGTGTTGTGCGTAGTGTCAAAAAAATCAAGCTGCATAATTAGCTGCCAGCTGCACGATAGACGCTGTCATGCTCATGGAGCTTGGTTTTAACCTCAAGGCCGACGATTTGACCGCTTTTGGCCGATTGGATGGGTTTGTGGTCAATCTGCATCTGCGTCACTTTTTGGGTGAGGTCTACGTGTTTACCGTAAATCCGGATTGTATCGCCAACGGAGAGCGGCCCATTTTTTATTTTGATCACCGCCGCATTGACCTTTCCGTAGTAATGCGTCACGTCGCCGATATGGTCTTTTTTTTTGGGCGGAGGACCAACTTGCTTTTTGGTACCGCCGAATAGCTTCTTTAGAAATTCAAACATGGCTACCTCTCTTCGTTGGTGGTTACCATATTAACGAAACGAACCGTGGTAATTTCCCTTTCGGTAATCTTGCCGCGGCTTTTCTTAAGAAGTATGAGAATCTGTTCCCACGCACCGCAGGGATAAATCATCAGACCCGGATCTTTAAGCTGCTCCAATAATCCCGGCGGCGCCGCTTTAACGGCTGCGGTGAGAATAATTTTATCAAACGGCTGCTTCTCTGGCCAACCCAAATTTCCGTCCGCAAGCTTGATGTTTTCCGTTGGGATGCCAAAGCGCTTCAGTGTTTCAGCGGCGCCCTTATGAAGCGATGGGCGAACTTCTATGGAATAGACATCTTTGGCAAGTTCATGAAGGATGGCGGTTTGGTAGCCGGAACCGGTGCCGACTTCAAGTATGCGGTCGGTGGGCACAATTTCAAGCAAACTGGTCATTAAAGCCACGATGTATGGCTGGGAGATCGTCTGCTCTTCTCCGATATGAAGCGGTCTATCCTCGCAGGCAAATTTCTTGAGGTCCTCAGGAACAAAATCCTCGCGGGGAATCTTGAGGAATGCGTTAAGAACAGCTTCGTTTGTAACGTGGCGGCGCTTGATTTGCGTTTCAACCATACTCTGTCTCAACGCCAGCCTGTCCAGCACGGCAGGCTTTTTGGGATGCCTAAAAAAGACCATCAAAAGGGTTCATGTGTGGATTAGGAAATTCGAATCGCAGCACTAGTCATACACCACCCCTGAACGGGGTGGCTTGACGGT
>JACQQS010000005.1 GCA_016206925.1 Candidatus Omnitrophota bacterium | reverse complement strand
GGCGGAGGTTAAAGTGGTCTTGCCGTGATCCACGTGGCCAATGGTGCCGACGTTGACATGGGGTTTGGAACGGTCAAATTTTTCCTTAGCCATGGTAATGCTCCTTTCACGGGTATGTCCGTTTTTTTACCGAGCTGCTGAAGGGAATTGAACCCTTGGCCTCGTCCTTACCAAGGACGCGCTCTACCGACTGAGCTACAGCAGCAGCTTTAAATCGGTGTTTGCATAAAGCGGCAAAAAATGCGCTGCCTAAAAAATTTATAGAATTCCCTTTATGCGGCTCCGGCGCAAAAAAGAATAACATCGAGCTATCCTCGATCAAGCCGGTGTCTCATATTCAACGAAAAAGATTCCCTACTGCCCTTTAACACAATAACTTAGGATAAAACGGATGGAGACAGAAAATCCCTACAGACAAAGGTGGGATTCTAGCAGAAGATGAAATGGTGTCAAGCAGTATCTATATATAATTTTAGCAATTGAGCGAGCGGAGGGAATCGAACCCTCGTCTCAAGCTTGGAAGGCTTGGGCATTACCACTATGCAACGCTCGCGTAACATTTCGACACATATGTGAGTTGTACCGCAAATAAATGACTTATGAAAAAATATGGAAATTATTCCAAGTTATATCATTATAAGACCGTAGTGGCCGAAACTTCCTGAATCATCGACAGCCCGCCATACGCGTCGTACCAGGGATACGCTTTTTCTAAAACAGCGTTCAGAGCCTTTATGTTGGCAACGCCCCGGTCGTTCAACCACTCGCGAAAAGCAGCGGTGCCTCCCTTGCAATATGCCGGAACACCTTCCGCCCATGTCGCCCTTCCGCAAAGCACGCCGTTGAAATGAACTCCCGACTCAAGTGCAAGTTCGAGAGACTCGCGAAATTCTTCGTCACTCACCCCCGCGCTCAGATAAATGAAAGGCCGTTTGGCCGCCCCGGAAACCTTTCGAAAAATCTCCATGGCGTCCTTTTTTGTGTAGACAACTCCTTTTCCTCTAAAAGCTTTTGCTCCTTCAACAAACTTCATGTTGACGGGAATTTCAACCTTGAGAACATCTACTCGGTAACGATCTTTTGAAAACTCCTGCATACTTTTCATCACAATTTCCGGCTTGATCTTTGCGCATTCGATATCTTTTTTTTCATCGCGCCCCTTTACGTCGTATCCGACGAACTCCAGAAAAAACGGCATGTCGTTTTCGGCACATTCTTTCCCAATATTTTCAATCCAATCGTGCTTTTCCTCATTGATTTCGGGTTTCTCGAGCGGAGTGTAATAAATAAGAATCTTTATGCAATCGGCGCCATTTTCCTTTAGACGCTTTACATTCCACCCTTCGATCAGATCACCAAGCCTTCCGGGAGCGGTATTGTCGTAACCTGTTTTCTCGTATGCCAATAAGACACCCGCTCTCTTGTCGCGTGCTTTCACGGCAGGGAGGCCAAATTCCGGATCCAGCAAGATGGCCGACGCGTGGGACGTGAGTGCTTTTGAAACTTCAACTTTAAATTCTTCCATCATCTGGCGGGTAACTTCGGATTCAGTGACTCCCCTGCCCTTCGCAATTGACTTCTGAAGCGAGCCGCGCTGATCCATCGCCGCAGCTCGAATAATCCCACGGCTGTCAGATACTGCTTTCAAACCGCGCAACTTTCCTTTTGATATTTTCACCATGTATCTTGCTCCTTAATTTACAATGGGCTATGAAACAAAGTTGGCATTATAAATCAACTATACCGAATTTCAAAAAGTAATCCACCAACATTGAATTGGTGGCTTCAATTCTATTCATTCCATTGAAAAGTCCGGCCGCCTTGCACATTTTTAGATGCGCGGACAAACGCGGTTTTTTCTTACTTATACTCTTTTTTTAAGTGAAAAATTAATGAATTTCTCACACCTTGATACAACGCGTTTAAATCAAATGAGTTGTGAGCAAAAAAATCCCGCCTTATAAGCCCTTAAATTTGTACCTAATTATAGTAGAAGGTAGTATTTAGTTGAAGGATTTTTAAAGAAAAAAATTCAAGGATGACGCTTTTTAATACCCCTTAACCCCGGTTGTCGTGCCCGCGCCCGCCAAAAAGCATTTGGTGGGCGGGTCCGCCACGCAGTTTGGCGGAAAAGCGGGCATCTAGATCCCGCTGTGCGGGAATGACATCAACGTTAAGCCCGGCAGGGAAGAAGCGCTTTTTATTTTTTATCGATTGTAAAGGAGTATGCATGCAGGATGGGTAAAGGAAAACCGAAGGGAATCCGGAGTCAAGTTCATGAAAAGCGAATACGACGCGGATTCTCGCGCTTTCCTGCTTTTGTGACCTCTTTAATATTTACTTTCTCTCAAGTAGTATTACCGATTCCGATGCCCTTCCCGGAAAATTCATCGCTCGGCTGGTTGCTGGAACCCAAACCCGCAGAGGCGGCGAACGCGTTGGAATACCACTCCCATTTGATTCAAGACGCCTGGCCTCCATCCGCGCAGGGATATTACGCCAACGGAGAACACCGACTGAATGCCGGCGAGAGAACAGAAATTTACGTTTATCTCAAAAACACTCTCGCCGTCACCGCAACAAGTGTCACCGCTACATTGTCCACATTGGACTCCTGCGCAACCACTCTTGATAACTCGGCAACATTTCCGGATATCTCAGCCGATGAAGTTAGGAAATCCACGTCGCCATTTATCGTTGAGATTACGCCTTCTTGCCTTGTGGGCCATCTGATCACTTTCGACCTCAGCATTTCATCGACGCAAGGCTCATGGAACGCCACATTCGACGTCGAAGTCCTTGATCCAGAAGTAAAAGTAAACACCGACTTGCGAATAGACGCGGCGCCCGTTGTAAAGACATCTTCTCTACCACAGATTTGTTCTGATAACAACGGTCACGTGTATTCTGTTTGGCGGGACAGTCGTAACAGTTCTGCAAATCAAGACATTTATTTTAATTATTCAAATGATTTTGGTTCCACGTGGCAACCCAGCGACATAAAGATCAACAAAAATGCAGGGCTTGCAAACGCATGGGCGCCAAAAATATCATGCGACCAGAATGGAAATGTTTACGTGGTATGGTTTGACAACCGCGCAGGATCGAACAATAACATCTATCTTAACTATTCCAGGGACTACGGAAAAACTTGGCAACCTGCGGACCGCAATGTGGATTTAGATCCTGCCGCTTCTCTAAACTCGCTCTCTCCGCAAATCTCATCGGATAGCTCTGGCCATGTCTACGTCACGTGGAGAGAGTTTATTTCCTCCAAATCGAATGTCTATTTCAACCGCTCATCTGACTACGGCGCGACATGGCCCGGACCAAAAATAGAATTGGACACGAACAGTACGGCTGGCCGGCATTCGACAAATCCAAAAATCAGCTCCGACAGCAGCGGAAACGTATACGTAACATGGGAAGACAACCGAAGCAGTACGTCTAACTACGACATTTACTTTATCCGCTCAATAAATTACGGTGCGAGCTGGTTAGCAAACATCCGTCTGGATACAAATGCCGCCGGGGCCGCTAACTCCAAATCGCCGGAAATTTCAAACGACAGCGCCGGCCATGTCTACATTGCCTGGTACGACTACCGTAATAGCTCAACACGCCCGGATATTTATTTCACTTATTCGGGTAACGCTGGAGCAACCTGGGCATCATTTGACAAAATCCTGGAATCCGATGTTGGCATAGACGTTTCTTTTCTGCCTGTCATTACCGCGGATGAGAATGGAAACGTCTATGTCGCTTGGTATGAAACGGTTTCTGGCGCAACGACGGACTATAACGTCATGTTTCGTAAAGGGAATTCATTTGGAGCAAGCTGGCCTGCGAGCGAAATAAAAATTGATCGCAACACAAGCTTGGTGGACGGAAATAATGATTCGTATAATCCGGTCATCAAGTGCGACAACAATGGTCATGTGTATGCGGCTTGGAGGGACAATCGAAACGGTTCTAGCGAAACGATCGATGACATTTTTCTCAATTATTCCGTTGACTTTGGTTCCACATGGCAAGCCGCGGATGAAAAATTAGATACAAGCTCCACCGATTCCGGTGCACCTCAAATAATTTCGGATATTTACGGGCATGTTTACGCCGTCTGGGACGACAATCGCGCGAACCCTTCGTGGGATATTTACTTCGACAAAGTAAATCTCAGTCTTCCGACGATTGAGCCGCCCGGCGTTGCCGATCAAACGGCAACCGAAGGGATAGTATTAAATTTCTCATTCCAGGCATCTAATCCGCTCAAGGAAGACTTGGGCATGCTTTACGATATTTCAGAACTAACAGCGCAAGAGCAACTGCATTTCACAAACGGCGGTGCGGCTCTAACTTCTTCCTATGATGCATTCACCGGCATGAATAACGCAACATTTACATGGACACCGCCAGCGGGATCGGCGGGGCTTTTTTACCCCGTAGCCTTTGTTGCGAAATCCCCGACCGCCACAGAATCGGATTACAAAATCATATCCATCGATGTGCTTGGATTTCAAACAACCATTTGGAACCCCACAAGCGGAATCTCCTGGGGAACAGCGGTAAACTGGACAAACGGTCTTCCAGATATCAATAAAGCGGCGGTGTTTGACGGCAGCATTTCTTCTTCCAATTGCGACATTGACGCCGGAATCGATGCTAAAGGAATCATCACGCGGAACGTTTATTCAGGAACCATAAGACATGTCACCGCTGCAACCGTTACGGTCGGAGATGCTGGTTTTAATCAGAATGGCGGCTCATTCCTGCATCCGATCGGATCCGGTGACATGGTTGTGAATGGAAATTTCGCGCTTAAAAGCGGTACGTTCCAAGCCCCACCGTTTGTCAGATCCCTGAAGATCGCTAAAAACTTTGAGCATAGCGGCGGCGTGTTCAATCATAACTCCAGCGCAGGCGGCGTTGAACTCATTTCCAACAATCCTGCCAGTCTTGTATCTAATCCGGCAGGAACGGTTTTTTACATTCTCCGATCTCTGGTTCCTTCAAAAGAAATAACATTTAGGCAGGGTGACACATTCACAGTCCAAACAGCGTTACATTTGAATGGTGGAGCAACGGGCACCGAGATCAAACTCTTGTCATCCGGAGGAGCCGGAGGAGCTGCCAACCGATGGAACCTTGTTGTCAATGCGCCGACCGCCAACAGTACGGTCAAATTCGTAGAAGTGCAGGCTTCCAATGCCAGCGCAGGCAATCCAATCTTGGCAGAACATTCCATCAACCAAACTCCTGCCGACAATCTCAACTGGATATTTGAACCTTCCGACTACACGTGGACAGGTAGTGCGGGTACCGGCACCTGGGAAGACACTGCCAAATGGAATAACGGAACTGTACAAAAATATCCGGATGATGCGAACGACAAAGCGATTTTCAATGCCGGGAGCGACAACGTAACGAATGTACTCCCTGTCACTGTTGGCGAAATAAATATGGCCGCAGGATTTAACGGTACCGTCACGCTTGGAGACGCATTACTGCTCGCCAATTCCGGATCAAGAACGGGAAGCCTCACCGTGGCCGCAGGAACGCTCAATCTCAATGGCAAGAATTTGACTGTGAGCGGCGCTTTCACAAATAACGCGGCGTTTAAACTTTTCGGCAGTGAAGTGCTCAGCAAATTTCCCGCAAATGGCCCATTGGCCACGGTTACGTATCAAGGCGGAACTGGAACATACACGAAACTTGCAGCGGGTAACAATTACTCGTTCCTCACGTTTTCCGACGCGGATACGACATGGCAGCTTGACGCTCCGGTGTTCGTGACCAAAGACCTGTCGCTGAGCTCAGGAACGCTGGACACCTCAACAAGCAACCACGCCATCGACGTTACGGGCAATATGAACATTGCGGGAAAACTTAAGGCCAATGGAAGCGCCATAACCATTGCAGGCAGTCTCACCGTAAGTAACGTGGCAAACAAGTTCATTGCCGATACCTCTACCGTCAAACTGACGGGTTCGGGCAATCTTTCAAACCCGTATTACAACTCCGGTCTTCCGACACAAGGAAACGCTTTCTATAATCTTTGGCTGGGCGCATCCGGACAAACAACCACGCTTACCGATACGATCAACATCACGAATGTTATGCATATTGGAACGGGTCAGGTTCTGGGGCAAGGTCTCGGTCAAATCATCAACAAGTATGGACCGGCCGGCACAACCATTGAATTTGAAGACTGCGCACAAAGCAACATTTTTTCCAATATCCGCCTTTTCGTAAAGACGAGCCAAAACATTCCAACTTCAAATGCATATCCGGAGCTACAGCTTGAAAGTAATGCCAACACTTATGGTTTGGTCAATCCGACCGGTAGTGTGAGTTGTCAGAATGTCAGCATTTCGCGCGGTTTTAAAATGCGGGGCGGTTCCTTTAACCAAAATGGGTACAATCTAATCGTAGATGGCGGAAACATCGAAGCCGGTTCAGGCAACGATAACCAAACCGGAAACTGGTACACGCAGGGCGGAAACATTACCTTAAATGGCGGTTATCAGTTCATGTTGAATAACGGATTTGGATCGACGACGGGATACACATTTACATTTGACGCAGGCAGTACGGGCAATCTCAATACGTTTGATGCCAGTCCCAGTCAATTGATTTTCTCAGGCAATGTCCTCGCGGCGCATCTATTTAATACCGGCTCGACAACATTTAAGGCGCAGGATAGTTTCATTACGGTTAAAGGCCATTGGTATAATACGAATGACAATTTCATTGGCTCAGATCTGTTTACCTTTATTGCCGGCACCTCAACGCTCACCTTCGCAAGCTCCATTCCCGGCGTTACCCCTACACAAATTTGGACTTGGTCTGGCGGATTGCCATTTAATAACCTCGTGCTTTCAGAAGATCTGGCCGCTACAGACCCCCTCTATCGAATATCCGGAACTTCTCTTACCGTAAATGGAGATTTCTCAATGCTTGGATCCTCGTCATTTGATTATTTGGCAAGTTTCGGCGGGATGCTTTTCCGAAAGAACTTCGAGATAGCCGGGGCAAATAACTTCAATACCAACGGCCGGGCGATCACATTTTCACCATTGGCTGCCGGTACATTCAATCTAAATACGGGAGGAAAAGATTTTGGAACATCACTCGTAACATTCCCTACTACAGGCGCTACGCACAAGTTAATCTCCAACGCACTGCACTCAGATTGGATAACGCTGAACAGGGGGGCCTTAGATCTGAATGGAACAGGTCTTCTCGTAGATGTAAACCTGGACATGATAAACAACGCTACGCTGCGTTTACACGGTGATGAAACGCCTTTTGCCATAGCCATGGTTGGAACAAATCAAGGCACGGTCGAGTACGCTGAGCCTAACGCAATTACATTGAACGGTCTCTTATTCAGCGGGCCCTATTTCAACTTGACCATTAACGCCGGAAATGCGCTAACGACCTGGAATCTCACCGGCATGCTCACCGTACAAAATAATTTTACACTGACACAGGGAACCCTGAATGCCGGAGCGAATACGATGAATTTCGGCACCGTGAATCCGGGGGTGGTAACGTTAACCAGCGGAACGCTTAATTTAGGCTCGGGCACTCATTCTGTGAAAGGACCGTGGACAAAAAATGGAACCACGATCATCCCCGGTTCTTCCACAGTTACATTTAATGCGGCGAATGGTTCTACGATCGCAATCAACCCGGGTTCAGTTAACGGCGATTTCAATAACGTTACTTTCACCAATGCGGGCGGCGCGCAGACGGTGTATCCGTTGGCTGCCAATCCGAGCCAACTCACCGTTAAAGGCAACCTCACGATAGGCGGAACTTCTCAACTTCAAAATACATCGGCGTTCATTAATGTTTACGGAAATTGGACCAATACCGCCGGCAACACCGGATTCAATGATACGGCTGTTGCCCAGGGTGTTGTATTCCGCGGGACCAACCAAACCATATCCGGGTCAACTACGTTCATGAACTTTACCATGCTCGACGACAATAATAACAATCTAAACTCAACGCTGACTTTTTCAGCGGCCGCTTCAGATACGCAGACATTCACAGCAAATCTTCAACTTTTAGGCGGAGATGACAATGATAAAATTCAAATTCGCTCTACCACGGCCGGAACCGCCGCCAAGATAAAATCAGACCTCTTGCATAACATACGGTACGTGGATGTTCAAGATAGTAACGCATGTCCCGAAACCAGCGGTACGTGTACCGGAAAACTTTTGAAGCCAAGTAATTCATCGAGAACCGGAACAAATACTTCCAACTGGGATTTTGGAAAAACCATCAGCGGAAATGCGTACGACGTTACGGGCGCTGCCGTGCCGGTTGGCACAATTGTAGAAATGAGGGTAAACGGAGGCAGTCCGTATTCGACAACAACGGCGGTGGGCGGCGCATGGAGCATGCCGTACATCCAAACCACAGCCGGCGACACGATTACTATCTATACCGTTAGTGCAAACAGTTCTTATCGAGGAAACGTGGTCACCATTTCCGACGGCAACAGCGCCAATTCGATTACAGGAATCGTGCTTTACGGCGCTCGCGTTACCGTTCGCTCCGACTATTTCACCAGCCCCATTCGAATAGCCGACATGGTTGATTACGATTCGACACAAGATCCGGTTAACATGCTCTTTGATGCCACTCTAGGCACTCCCAATTCACTTACTATTCCTTCCGCTTTGCCTTCGCGGACCTTGTTTATTCCAGCCGGGGAGCAATTTGCACCCGAAGGCACGGTATCGTTAGCCGGCGGGATTCAGATTGAAGGAACCTTAGCAATGGATGTCAGCGATTTTGCCGCGGGCGGGGACTGGAATGTTCAACCAACAGGAGTGGTAACTGGGAACAATACTGTCACGTTAACCGGTACTTCGCAGATCAGAACAAACAATCAGGGATTTTTTAATCTTGTGTTTTCAGGATCGTCATTCACGCTAAACGACAACTTAAACGTGAACGGTAGCTTCACCATATTGAACGGCCAGGTTCTGGCTCAAGATAAAACAATAACAGTTGGTCAAGATCTTACGATAGCGGACACGCCCAATTTATTTAATGCAGGAACATCAACCGTTGTCCTTACCGATTCTGGAAATCTTTCGAATCCAAACGTAAGCAACGCCTTCTACAATCTCTGGATTACCCCACTCATCGCAACGACTGTAAGAACGTTGTCTTCAAATTTGCTTGTGACCAATGCACTGCGCTTTGGCGCAGGAACGACTCAAGGTCAGGGACTTGCCACGGAAATACGATTTACAGGAACCGACCTGCAATTTTCTGATCCAAATAACGCAACGGCCATGCGGGATCTTACCCTTGTTCTTGAAACCGGATTCGCTATTCCTCGTTCATCGGGCTATGCCCATTTAAAATTGGTGGATGAGGGTACTTTTACCGTTTCACCCTTTATTAGCGGCCTCTTTGATATTACGTGTAATCAAGGCTTCACCATGTCGGCGAAATTATTTGACCAGGACAATAATAATTTAAACGTCCTTGGAGGAGATATCCTTGCGGGAGGCGCAGGAATTTCTCCTCGGACGTGGCGGTTGAATAGCGGGAATATTTCTGTCAGTGGAAACTTCAAAATGGACAATAATTCTTTACAAAAATTCGTTTTAACTTCCTTTGCCACCGGCTTTACAGGCATTACCGTTTCTGGAGACATTCTTACTACTTTCGCAGGTCAAGGTGCGTCGATACCCGAATTACTTATGGCGGGTAATGCGCTAGCCAACTTTATCAACTTAAGTGGCAATTGGATGAACAAAAATAATGCGTTTGTCTTTACCGCAGGCGCATCTACCGTGCGCATGCAGAAGGCCATAGCCGGCACATCCACCATCGAGACTTCAGGATATCCTTTTTACAATTTGACTCTGACAGAGTTGGGCAACGTCAATCCAACCTATCAATTTACAGGTGACGCCGGCGATCCTCTCGTCATGGTAAATGAATTTAAAATTGAATCCGGCGCTTCGTTCGTTGCCAATCCCCTTGCGCAGATAACTTTTGCGGGTAATTTCAACGCCTCAGGTGCTGCGAATCTTGACACGCTCGGCCAGGATTTGAATTTTGATGCAGGCGCTACTCCCCTGATAAGCATCGACACCGGCGGAAAAGATTTTGGAACTTCTCTTGCAAAATTCAATAGCACCGGCTCCACCGTGTACCAACTTATGAACAATACCTTTCACACGGATAACATTGAAATCTCGAACAGCGCGCTGCAGCTTAATGGTAATGCGTTGACTGTCGACAACACCCTGACTATTTCAACCGGTGGAAAGCTCCAGCTCCACGGCGATGAAACCGTCACCGTCGGAGCGGTAGCGCCCGGCATGGGACTTGTCGAATTTAGCGGCGGGACCGGGATTATTCCGGTAAATAATATCAATATGCCGCTCTACAACGTCACATTCGACGATGGCGATTCGACATGGGACATGGGAATTGATCTGAACGTCAGCAATAACTTCATACTCCAAAATGGGATTTTGAATCTGGGCTTAAAATCCCTCAATATCGATGGCGATTTTACATTAAACGCTGGAACTATCGATTTGGGAAGTGCGAACCACCATTTCGCTGGAAACTGGTCCAATGCCGGCGCTTTCGTAACCGCCGGCGCGTCCATGGTAACTTTTGACGCTTCCGCCGGCATAAAAACGATTACCACGTTTGGCAAAAGTTTCAACAATCTCACATTAGACAACAGCGCAACGTACCAACCCGTAGACGCTCTAGATATTAATGGAAACTTGGTCATTCAAGGCACCGCCGTCTTAAACAATGCCACTGGTCAATCCATTACTGTTGCAGGAAACTGGACAAATAACGCCGGCGCGGCAGGATTCGTTGATACAACAGGAAAAGTAATCCTAAATGCGACGGATGGACTTACACAAGGATTGTTCGGCGACACAACATTCAATCACTTGGAAAAAACCAATTACGGCACGCTTACTTTCCAGGCCGGATCGACGCAAAGAATCACCGGCCTCGTCGGCCTCCTGCTCCAAGGCACAGACACGGACAATATGCTTACCCTTGCATCGACCTCACCCGGCACGCAATGGTTCATCGATATCGATGGAGGGGTACAGCTTCAATACGTCAATGTTTCCGACGGCAATGCCACGAATCAAACATACAGTCCTGCCAATCCCGTTCAAGTTTATGATGGTTCCAATGCCGGAGGAAATACGGCGTTTGCGTTTGGCGGAGTGTTAAGCGGAACCTTAAAGACGATCACCGGTACAAATGTTTCCGGCGCTCGTGTCATCGCCAGAGTAAACGGCGGCGGTCCCCTGCCCGATTCAATTGGTGCTTTAACCGATGCTTCGGGTAATTGGAGTATTGACAATGTCAACGTTCCTCTTAGCGGAGGCACGATTACCGTTTACACAAATACCAATGTCAAGTCCAACGCCGTCATGGTAAGCAGCGGCTCCGCAGATATCAGCGTTGTCAATCTCATCGAAAACCGGATACTCCTGAGGTCGGAAACCGTTTCGCCGGTCACAAACACCAATCTAGACAAATACGACGGAAATTTGAATCCCACCCGCATGCTTTTCACTGTTACCGATGTCGGCGGCGTGCTCTATATGGAAACCAACGTTGCTTCGAAACTCTACATAGATTCAGGTGATGTATTTAAACCCATAGGCGTTATTTCTAATCTGTATCACATTGAAACGGACGGTACCTTGGATATGACGGGTTCCACAAATACCAATGTGCCGGTGCGGGGTGATTGGCTCGTAAACGGTACGGGCAATTACATCCATTCAAACGGCAAGATCATCATGAGAAATGACAGTGTGGCTAAAACTTTAACGAATGGCACGGGTATCTATGACTTCTATGACCTTGAAATACAGAGCGCAGCCGGAACAGGCGTATTTCGTTTAGAAAGCGATTTGAATGTTGAGCACGATCTTTTATTTACTTCGGGGATGTTGAATACAAGAAACGCTGCTGGTACTCAAGACTTTAATCTAAGCATTCCCAATAGAAGTTTAAGCCTTGTTACGGGAGGTGGCAAACTCACAGCCAATTCAAGCACCATTACCGTAGGCAGTAACTTTACCGTAGATAACAGCGCCGGATTATTTGATAAAGGCACTTCAACGGTTGATCTCACGGGCACGGGCAATCTCTCTTCGCCGGCCAATGACTTCTACGGTCTAAAGATTGCGGCATCGGCAAAGACCACTACTTTAACCAGTGCCATCAATACATACGGCCCATTGGAGTTTAAAGGAGGGGTGGCTAACGGATTCTTGACCTTAACGCATTGGGGCGAGCCGATGACGGTTCTGGCAGGAAGCGATTTGAAGGGTCTCTTCCTAACGGTCGCAAACGGCCAGACGATTCCCCCCTCACCCAATTATGGGTTACTTACACTGAACGCTCCCCTCGCCGATCCTTTCAGCGCAGGAGGTAATATTACATGTTCCATGGGCTTTACACTAAAAACTTCTCTATTTAATCAACAGGGCTTTGCCCTATCAGGAGGCGGGGGCGGCATTTCGGCCGGCTCATCCGGCGTAAGCGAGTGGAATACCGGCGGGGGCAATATCTCATCCTCAAGTCTTGCCATCGGTCCTGAGACAAGATTCACGGCAACGGGAAGCGGGCAAATCCAACCGGGGAATCTCGCCTTCTCAGCACCGTCTGTCGGCGCCTTCTTTAAGGCCGGATCAAGCACGATTAAAATCGTAACGGGGTGGGATAATACTTCTGTTTTCCCCTTTAACGCCGAAAATTCTACGGTTGAATTTCAGCCGGTCGGACTGAACCAGCCCATCGCTTCGGGTGGACTGCCTTTCTTTAATGTGAAGGTTTCTCAGCTTCTCGCGGGCAACAGCTTTACGCTTCAAGATGATTTGGATGTTAACGGTAATCTGGATTTAACCGGCAGTACGTTGAATGCCAACGACAAGACCATCCGTTTGGCCGGCCAATGGAATAATACGGCCGGAAACTTCACGGCAGGAACAGGTATCGTTATCTTTGACGGTACAGCTGATCAAACGGTTAGATCAAACGGCAAACATTTCTACGATGTTGAAATCAATAAGGCTTCAGGCCTGGTCACATTGCAGGATGACTTCTTTGCCGACCAAAATCTTACTGTGGCGCAAGGTACTTTCTACTCTGCAGGTAAGAATATTACCGTAAGCGGTGCGATAAGCTTGCCGGACGACGCTTTGAGCAAACTACGTTTGCACGGTAATGAGATGGCTTCTATAGTCACGAAAGATACTGACTCCGGTATTGTTGAATATGGCGGTTCGGCAACGGCGATTTCCACGCTCAGCTATGGTAATACGTATTGGCATCTCGTCTTCAACCAAGCCGGAAGCACTTGGAATATTCCTTTTGGTATCACCGCCGGAGGTAACTTCACGGTTGAAAATGGAACGGTGGACCTTGGCACATTCACGCATACCATAAAAGGAAATTGGGCGCGAAACGGCGGCGGGATTATTCCAGGCGTCTCAAAGGTTTCATTTGCAGCGTTCAGCGGAACCCCCACTATCAAATCGGGCGCGAATGATTTCTACGACATTTCATTCGGCAGCTCCGCCCTAAGCTACCAGCTTCTAGATTCCTTAGCCATCGAACACAACCTGACTGTTTTAAATCCGGTCGCACTCGATACAAATAATTTTGATCTAAAGTTCAACACGGAGAATCAGGCTAACGTTGACGCACCCGGTCAGAATTTTGACAATGTGATCGTCGACAAACTCACAAACGGCGTTCTTACGATTGGCGGAGCAAATCTCAACATGAGCGGCGTGCTCAGCATTGCATCGGGCACGTTGGACGTCAATGGAAAGACACTTACGGCCGCCTCATTGAATAACAGCGGCGTTATCAAACGTAAAGGTGCGGGCGCTGACACGATCAATCTTCCGCAGGACACCGACTCCGGAACTTGGCTCTACGTGGGAGACGGCAGCGGCACGTTAACCATTTCGGATTGGAGTCCGACGGGCGCCGATTATTTCAATCTTGAAATTGACCTTACGAGCGGCACCGACACTATTTCAGCGGCATTCGATTTAAATACGGCAGGCACCCTGTATTTGAAGAATGGAACGCTGAATGCGCCCGCAGGTGTGTTGACGCTTTCTGGAAATTTCTCACACTCAGGCGGAAACTTTAATCATAACGGCGGCACGGTAACGCTTGCAGGCGGCGCGGAGCAAACGCTTACTTCTTTGGCCGGCATTACGTTCGAGAATTTAATTTGTGACAATTCATTAAGCGTGTCGCCGAAAACTATTCGGTTTGGTGAAAATCAAACGTTCACCATGGCCGGACTTTTCAAAATGAAGGGCGCTGGCGGAAGCGAGATTTCCCTTCTCTCAAGCGGCGCGGGCGGCACAAGTTGGACCGTGGTATTGAACGGGAGCCGTGATGTTGGCTTCGTGAAAATTCAAGATTCAACTGCGGACGGACTTCCGGCGCTTCTTCCCGTCAATCCATCAAATTCTGTAGACTTGGGCAACAACTGGCTCTGGTTCACGGGCACGCTCAACTCCTCTAGCGTTCTGCCCGCCAGTTTGACGGCAGGGGCCACCGGATCGATTCATGTCGGTTTTGTAACGCATAACATACTGCCCAAAAATGGTAAGGTCATTGTCACGCTTCCCGGCAACGGAACGACGAGCGGCTTCGTTTTGCCCATTTCAACTTCTATTTCCAACGTTGTGAGCATTTCAAGCACCATTTCAACGGCCATCGCGGGTCAGCAAATCATTATCTCTCTCGCCGGAAATGGCCTGGATACTCCGCCAAGTTCGGCCGTTAGTTTCGATCTCTCCGGCGTCACAAATCCGCAGGTCACAGAAGCGACGGGGCTCTTTTCTATTCAAACGCAAACTTCCACGAACCAGCCCATCGATGAAAATCTGGCTGTTTCAAGTGTAGTCATTGAACCGGCCGCCGCGGGAAATTTCATATTGAACCACGCACCCATGAGCCTCCCGGCGGGTCAAGCGAGCACGCTCACCGTTACCGTAAACGATATTTATGGAAACCTAGCCTACAATTACACAGGTCAGGTCACCATCACATCCTCTGATCCGCAAGCTACCTTACCCGCTCCTTACCCATTTAGTTCAGGGGTAGGCGGTGATAACGGCGTGAAAGCGTTTACGGATGGAATCGTATTTAAAACATCCGGGGTCAATCAATCCATTATAGTGGAAGACCTTGTTAACGTTCCCGCCGTAAGTGAAATGTTGAGCGGCATTCAAGTAAGCCACATCGCGATGGATCATTTCCACATCGTCATTGCCGCCGATCCAGTTCCAGCCGGACAATTGACGGACGCTGTCGTTACGACTCATGACATTTATCACAATCCCGTGTTTGATTACGCCGGAACCATTCATTTTACCTCTACCGATCCGAATCCTGATTTGCCGGGCGATTACACATTTCTTACGCCACATAGCGGAAGCCAGACCTTCGTAAATGGAGTGCGATTTCGCACCACCGGAAACCGAGCGGTAACCATTACAGATACTGTAACTGCAACTTTAACCGCACAAGATACAGTTCTCGTCCAACCAGCCGCGCCTGGATCTCTGAATATCACAGGCTTGACGGATCCTTTCCCTGTTGGCACAAATAGCGATTTCACTATTACGATTTACGACACGCTCGGAAATATCGCCACCAATTACACCGGTGAAGTCACGTTCGTTAATTCCGATCCGAATGGTACCGTTACGCCTGCCTCTTACCCTTTCAATGGAACGGAAAATGGTACCAAAACATTTGCCAATGGCGCTTATTTTCAGACGCTCGGGCTTCAACGCATCACCGCAACAGCAACAACCCAAGGTTTCAGCGGTTACCAGGAAGTTTCCACACTACCCGGACCTGCGCATCACATCAGCGTTACAGACATTCTCGATCCCATAGTTGCGGGGAATCCATCGGCAGTTACCGTAAAACTTTTCGACATCTTTAACAACATTGCTACCACATACGCCGGCACCATTCACTTCACCTCAACCGATCTTACGGCTGTCTTACCTTTGGATTACACATTTCTTCCGGCCGATAGCGGTGTAAAGACCT
>JACQQS010000058.1 GCA_016206925.1 Candidatus Omnitrophota bacterium | reverse complement strand
GTCAAAGAGCTTAAATACCAACTTCGGGAAGAGGTCAAAGACCATATCCCGGTTAAAAACTTTTGTGGACTGTCAGCGATGTCCTGACACAAAAGTGTCAGCGATCTCCTGGCACGCCGCAATTATTCCTTGGCGTGGGAAAGGAAGAATACTCGATGTCGGTTGTGGAACGGGGCTTGAACTGGTAGCGCTTCGCGAAAAGGGATGGACGGTTCGCGGTATCGAACTCAGCGAGAAGGCAGTTTCGGAAGCGCGCCGGGTTCATGGTCTGGATGTTTTATGCGGCAGGTTAAAAGATCGCCTTTTCGAGCCGGCATCTTTTGATGTCATCACGTTTGGAAATTCTTTGGAGCATGTGCATTCTCCGCGGCTAACACTTGTGGAGGCAAGGAGAGTCCTGGATCCCCACGGTCTGCTTGTTATAAAAGTTCCCAATATCGACAGCTGGTCAGCGAAGATTTTTGACACGCGTTGGTTTCAGCTGGATGTTCCAAGACATTTATATCATTTCACTCCAAAAACAATGAGAGAACTTCTCCGCCGGACGGGCTTTCGTGTGATAAGAGAAACTTTTGATGTGGGAGCCACATATGGAATTCGGGAAAGCTTGAGATGGAAGTGCCTTTACGAAGGTAAGCCGGATTTCAAGAATCGAAAAATTTACGAAATATGTTTTTGGTGGATGAATGCGATCGCTTGCCTCTTTCGAAGGGGCGAGCAACTGATCATATTTGCAGAACCTGCCGAAAAATAAAACCGCTGCTTGCAATCGAGAACTATTGTTCGGTGTCGAAGATGGACAGAGCCATGCGCTCACGAGCTTCGTCGATGAGTGCGTTTTGCTTTTGCAGAAACCGCCGCAGGGCAAACTTGGCGTTGAGAAGGGTGTCCTTAAGATCATATTCAAAAAAGAATCCAAACTTCTGATGGCGGAACCGCCAGCGCGCAATCGGATGGTAAAGTTTAAAGCACGTCCGGAGTAATGCTGAGTTGCTGAATTTATATTCTACGTTTTTATTTGAAAAATAAGACGTAAAGCTTATCGCTTCCAATTTGCGAATCAGCTGAGGAGATGACCAGGACCGGTAATTTCGCAGCCAGCTGTCAAATTCCATGTGCTCCCAATCTTCAAGCCTTTCGGGGCCTTTAAAACCGTCTTTCACGGCTTGATCATAAAAGGGTGTCCCGATAATGGGAAGGAACATAAAAAACAAAGTGTAGGCGTTTGGGTTTGCATCCTGGAGCTCACAGGCAAATCGGACCGTGTCCTTCATTTCTGCTTCTGTTTCCCCGGGGAAACCGACGATCAGCGTGTACTTGACCTTGATGTCATATTTGGCCAATTTTTGATTGGTCAGGCGCATCTCATCCAGGGTCTCGGCTTTATTGACCATCTTGATAACCCGTTCATTCCCCGATTCAATGCCGATATCAAGAGAAAAGCATCCGGATTCGTACAAAAGATCCCATTCCTGATCCGTCAACTGCGACAATGTATCAGCGCGAATGCCCAGAGTGCCCCAGACCAAATCCCGTTTGTATTTTTTTAATCCCTCGAGCAGTTTAATGAAACGAGGTTTGGGCCCCGGAAAATAATCGTCCTGAAAATAAATCGCTCTCACGCCGTGTTTGTAATACAGCTCATCGGTTTTTTCCAAAATTCGTTCGGGAGAGAAACCGCGCCATCGGCCTTCATTCAAAACGGGGTCCGAACAAAATTTGCACCGGAATGGGCAACCCCGGGAAGTGCTTAGCGTGGTCGATTTGCGGTTGCCTTCCAACGCAAAAACTTTGTACCGGCCTATGTCTACAAGTTCGTAGGGAAGCGGCGGGAGACCGTCCATATCGCGGATGACATCGGCTTGGCCGTTCTTCCGGATGAAAGAGTACGTTTGACCGCGGTTGCTCATGCCGCCAATTTTCATTTCGAGCTCACCGATGGAGGAATGAAGATTGCCGTCCAGTTTCTTATAAACAAGGCCTCTTAAGTCGTCCAGCGGTTTTTTGTCTCTTAACCGCTCGAAAAGTTCGCAAAATACATAATCCCCATCGCCGACAATTACATAATCAATGAGCGGGTGCACAGCTGTTTGTTCAGGTACTAGTGTGGCATGAACTCCTCCCCAACAAACCGGTACCTTATAGCGGTTTTTGACGTACTTAGTTACCTTTAGAGCGTACTTGATTTGCGGACCCGTTATCGCCGTGATTCCGACAATGACTGTTTCGGGATCCATAACTTCGTCAAGCTCGCGCTCAAAATTCTTTGAAAGCCGCTGATCGATAATCTTAATGTCATATCCCTTGGAATACGGTACAGCAGCAATGGCGAGGAGGGATTCCGGCGGGCGCACAGACATTTCATCCCAGGTGCCTGTGTAGGGTTGTATTAAAACAATTTCTGCCATAAGTTAGCCTAAGTGCGCCTAGTCTTTGTTTACGGAAAATTTAGTCTGAAAGCAAATCGGAGTATATCGCCCTGATTTAGCTAAGTCAAGAGCACTCTAGTGAAGTAACTCTTTGTGTTTTAGCGACTTAAGACATTTCACGGTGTCGCTTGCGCCGTCTTTTACCGCTTGACACATATTGACAAGTTCCAGTATTCTCGAGCACTTTTATGGATCCAATCCTTATTCAAGCCATCTCAAAGTATAAGAAACACAAGCTCTTATATTTGTTTGCATTTCTTAGAAGTTGGCACGCTGACTACGAGCTGATCGAAAAGTACTGCCCTGCAGAGGGTTCGCTCATTGATGTCGGCTGCGGTTATGGGATTTTCGCTCATTACCTGGCTATGAAATCTTCCCGCCGCTCGGTTTTTGGCGTTGAGATTAATGAGCACAAACTTGCCCTTGCTCCACGCGACCTGCCGAACGTTACATTTTCGAATCAAACATTGAGTTCCTTTAGGGAAGAGTCGGTAGATGCGGTCATTTTTTATGGGATGTTGCATCATGTTGACGGATATCACGCTCAGGAGGAACTATTGCGAGATGCTCTGCGCATATTGAAACCCAGCGGCCGGTTCGTGGTCATTGATATCGATAATAAGCCCCTTTGGAAGTTTCTTATTTGCTGGCTGGTTGACCACACGCTCTATTTTGGCGATCGGATCTATTTCCGTTTTAAGAAGGACATGATGCAGCTATTAGAAAAGCAGCTCGGCCTTAACGTAAAGACTTTTATGTGTGACAGCAAAGCCCCCCTGCCGCATATTGCCTATATTGCTTCTCCCCAGCCGCTTGCGGCTGTTCGTACCGATGAATAACTTGTTGAATCCGTCATCCCCGCGTAAGCGGGGATCCATGATCGTAGATTCCCGCTTTCGCAGGGGTGACAAGAGGATGTTAAGCGTTATTTTGTATGAGCACCGCTTTGCCATTGCGCTCCTGGCTTTCGCAGCATTTCTTGTTTTCAATTATTTGGATAATCAGGTAATTTGGCAGGATGAGGCGGAAACGGCAATGCTTGCCAAGAGTGTTTTGCAATATGGATACCCAAATGGCTATTACGGAGATTATGTTATTAGTCCCGTAAATCTTAGCTACAAGGATTACGGACCGGGCGGTGCGTGGCTTTATGCGACATGGATTCCATATTATTTAACCGCCTTTTCATTTTATTTATTTGGCGCTACAACGTGGGCGGCAAGATTTCCCCATGCGCTTGCCGGTTTTGTTTCTTTTATTCTTACTTATGTTCTGGCTTTGAGACTTTTCCGAAATAAGAATGTAGCTGTTTTGACACTGGCTGTGATGGTTGTATCAGTACCGACATTACTTCTATTTCGCCAATGCCGCTATTATTCCTTTCAGACGATGTTTGTATTACTAACTTATCTTGCCCATTTCCAATTATTGAACGGTTTTTCCAAACGGAAAGCGGCGGCGTTTCTGCTGAGTCTTTTGGCTCTGTTTCATACGACCCAGGGAATGTTCATCCCCTTTTTTGCTTGGGTCGTCTTCGATTTTTTCATTTTTAAACGCCATTTGCCGTGGCGTGCAGCCGACAAAAAATTTCTGCTCGTAGGGAGTTTGATTACACTTAGTCTGATCGTGCCGTGGTATTTTTTCCTCATCACCTATCAGAATGCCGCGCGTTTAAACGTCCTCGAGCTGTGGCGCAATTTTGAGTTTTCCGTGCGAATGGTCAATAAGTTCATTTTTCCTTTGGGTGTTAATTCGGTTCTTTTAGGGTGGATCTATTTAAAGCAACGGCAGCATGGTGAGAAAATTGTTTTGGAGCGCTGGGTAGTACCCGTCATTTCGTTTATTTTCATCAATAGCATTTTCTTTGTGTTTCTTCGTCACCGCATGCTGCGTTACTTCATTCATCTTTTTCCATTTTACTTTATGATTCAGGCGTGGATTTTTTGGCATCTGGCACGGTATGCCCGCGTTTGGTTCGTCGCCGCAATCTTTTCGATAGTGTGTCTTACGAATCTCTTTTCGAGCAGCGGAGCAAAATTATTTTCCAGTTTGAATTTAAAAGAGAATGTCCTCGAGTTTAAAGAATCTTTCCGCGCTTATTTGCCGCTTTTTCTCTATGAAATAACCCATCGATACGGGGGGCCTGTATCGAGCGCCGTGGAATATTTAAAACAGCATGCCAAACCGGGGGAAACGATTAAAGTACCCATGGGCGGCGATGCCGATTCCTTTCAATTTTATTTGCCCGAGCAATTTGTCATAAATGAGTTATTTTTTGCAAAGAATGATTTCCCGGATTGGATCGTTCCCCGTGATTATTGGGTGAGACAGGAGCTGAGGCTTTCCAAACCGGAAGATCTTGCGCAGAAGGAAGATTATTTGAATGAGATCGGGCGAAGATATGAACGGATTACTTTGCCTACCTTCGATATCGTTTGGGAAAACCGGCCGGACGATTTGGGATATCACAAGTTTAGAACGGTCACCGAAGGCCTTTACCCGACGATGATTTACAAGAAATTATCTAATGAAGATTACGCTCGAAAAATGAAGGATTTTCAGCAGGAGCAGGTTCAAGGCCGCGGCTTTGATCGAAAACCTCTCATCCCAGTGCTTTACCTTCCGCTTAAATAGCGGTACGGAGGACGATAAAAGTTTACAGAGGATAAATGAACTCGTAAAATGGCATTTTAGTTTTTAGCCGGGGAGTATTCAGAATGAATATGGCACTCGACTTAGGTAGTTTAAGGAAAGCTGTTAAATCTTTAGAAAGCGCGGTTGCGATTGCTGATTCGGACGAAGAAATGAAGGCGTTTAATAAAACGCAAAGAGATTTGATTAGAGCGGGTGTCATCCAGAATTTTGAATTTACGTATGAACTATGCTGGAAATTTATGCAGCGCTGGCTTGAGAAAAATTTAGGAAGCGCGTACGTAGATGGAATTCCGCGAAAAGAATTATTCCGGGTTGCCGCTGAAAATCAATTAATCAGTGATACAAAGAACTGGATGGATTATCACGAGGCGAGGAATAAGACGGCCCATACTTATGATGAGAATACCGCAAGAGAAGTTTTTAATGCGGCAAAGCTATTTATAAAAGATGCCAAAGGTTTCCTAAAAAAGCTGGAAGCTAAGAATGTTTAAAATTTCTCCTTCCGATCTGGAAATCGTCAAACAGGTGCTTAGAAATCATGTTTCGGATTGCGAGGTCAGAGTTTTCGGATCAAGAGTAAACGGCGGCGAAGCTAAAAAATATTCTGATCTTGATTTGGTTATTATTGGGCGAAGGAAACTTTCAGCAAGGAAACTAACAGAATTGAAGGGGGCTTTTCAGGAGTCCGATCTATCGATTCGGGTTGATATACTGGATTGGCACCGGATTCCGGCCAGGTTTAAGAAAGTCATCGATACCAAATACGAGGTTTTACAAAACGCCCAATGACAAAGCCGATCATTTTTACAAAACATGCGCTTCTACGAATGGTAGAAAGGGGGACAAATCAAGAGCGTGTAGTGGAAGCTGTGCAATCGGGAGAAAGGGAATCAGCCCAGCGAGGGCTGGCGCAGTATCGGTTAAATTTTGAATTCAACCGCCATTGGGATGGAAAATTCTATCCGGTTCAACAGGTTGTTCCGATTGCTGCAGAAGAAATGAATCGGCTCATTATTGTAACTGTTTACGTATTTTATTTTTGACGGAGGGAAGCATGAGAATTACTTATGATAAGCAAGCAGACGCAATGTATATAAGGTTGCGTGATGGTAAGTATGAATGCCGTGTGGTGAAACTTACGGAAGATATCGCTTTAGACTTTACAGCTGGTGAAAAGCTTGTTGGCATTGAAGTATTGGGGGCCAGCCATTTGTTTAAGAAAGGAAAGCATCCGGTAGTGGAATTAAAAGATCTGTTAGCAAAAACAATCCGCTGATGAAATCAAACCTTCCTACCATTTGCCTGATCACGCCGCCGTCCATATTTCTGCTGGACGAGCGCGTTTTCATCAACCTGGGCATACTCAAGGTAGCGGCCGTGCTGGAACGGGCGGGTTACCCGCTTGAGGTGCTTGATTTCTCGGGCATCGATAATTATGAGGAAGCGTTGAGAGATCACCTTGAGTCAAGCGCGGCACAAGTTTTTGGCATTACTTCCACCACTCCGCAAATGCCGCAGTCCAAAAAGATCGCCGATATTATTCGGGAAGTACGGCCCGAAGCCAAATTAATTCTCGGCGGCCCGCACGTGACATTGGTACACACGGCGTATCAGAAAGAATTAAAAAGAGGCGAAAGCGGCCGCGCGACAAGAGCATTTGAAGAACTGGCAGGTCTCTTCGATTCTTTGGTGATTGGTGACGGAGAGGATGCTATTCATCTTGCTTTGGGCGAAGGTTCTCCGAAAGTGGTCGATGCGAATGACCGGAAGTCTTCTTTATTTCTCACGAACAGCCGTTACGAAACACTCCCGTTTCCTGCCAGACATTTGGTGGATGTGAAAAGTTATCGTTACACCATCGAAGAAAAGCCGGCGACAAGCCTCATTGCCCAACTGGGCTGCCCGTTTTCCTGCGGCTTTTGCGGAGGCAGGGAGGCGCCTTATCTTAGAAACGTTCGAATGCGCACTTCCGAAAATATTCTGGCCGAAGTTGAACATATTTATCGAACGTACGGCTACACGGGCTTCATGTTCTACGACGATGAGCTAAATGTGAATCCGAAGATGGTTGAGTTGATGGAAGGATTGACGCGGCTTCAAGAGAGATTGGGCGCTGAATTTCGTTTGCGGGGTTTCGTTAAGTCAGAACTTTTTAACGAGCGGCAAGCGGAAGTGATGTACGATGCAGGATTCCGCTGGCTTTTGACCGGTTTTGAATCCGGCTCGCCGAGGATTCTTGAAAACATTAACAAGAAAGCCACGCGAGAAGACAACAGCCGGTGTGTCAAAATAGCGAGGAAGCATGGCCTCAAGGTGAAAGCGTTAATGTCCATAGGCCATCCCGGTGAATCGGAAAAAACCATCATGGAAACACATGACTGGCTGCTGGAGGCAAAGCCGGACGATTTTGATGTGACCATCATTACCACGTATCCGGGAACACCGTATTACGACTACGCCGTTCGTCATCCCGAAAAAGAGGGTATTTGGATTTACACGTATGAGAAAACGGGTGACCGCCTCTACAGCATCGAAGTTGATTACAATATCGTCGCGGATTATTACAAAGGCGATCCGAACGGCGGCTACAAGGCCTATGTGTACACGGATTATTTAAGCTCCGAAGAGCTTGTCCGTCTGCGTGATTTTGTCGAGAGAGATGTCCGCAGCAAATTAAATATCTCCTTTAACCCCTCCAAACCGGCCCAGCGTTACGAACATTCGATGGGGCAATTCGGCGCGCGCCTCCCATCAAATATCCTCCGTGTAAATCAAGTTTCGACGGCAGCTGTGCAATCCGCTTAAATTCCTTAACTCATTTCAAAATTTTTCCACCCCACAGTTTTTCAAGGAAAATTTTCCACGGCATGATGTGGACATTTGCCGAAACGCGCTCGTGTTTTTCCTGACATACGAGGAGGGCATGTTTTGGAGAGAATTCATCCGCAAACTCCCGGAGCGATTTCGTGTCCCTTGTGCTGACAGAATTTGTCCCTTTGACTTCAATGGCCGCTTCTCCTCTACCCAATATGAAATCTACCTCGAGTCCTGTTTTTGTTCTCCAAAAATTTATTTCGTAATCAAGTCCCGAATAGAATCGATGAGCAAGTAATTCGGCCAGAACGAAGTGTTCGAAAGCCCGTCCAAATTCAGCCCCTCTTTCTTCTGCAATCCGCCGCTTTATCAAAATGCCCGCAACCCCGACATCGAAAAGATAAAATTTCGGAGCCTTCGTAATGACCTGGCGGTTTTGCTTTTTTCTAAACGGCTCGATCATGGTTCCCAAGAGAGTGTCCACGAGAATTTGGAAATATTCCCGCACCGTTTTGGCATCGATTCCACAGTCACGGGCCACGTTGGAATAATTCACCATCTCACCGTGTGAATAACCGGCCGCGTCGAAGAATCTCGAAAAAGCCGGAAGATTGCGGACCAAACCTTCTTCAAACACCTCTTCTTTGAGATAATCCTGAATGTATGCCTTCAACGATTTTTCCGGATCGTCCTCAAGATAATGGCTTGGGATGGCGCCGTGGTTTAAAATTCTAAGAAGCGAGATGTCTTTAATTTCCGGACTGACCAAGGGAAACATTTCAAATCGCCAGGCTCTTCCCCCAAGCAAATTGCCGCGGCCTCTTTTTAACTTTCTCGCGCTGGATCCGCAAAGGATGAAACCAAATTTTTTATTTTCCATCAGCCACTGCACCTCATCGAGAATGGGGGGGATTTTCTGCACCTCATCGAGGATGACCGGAGAACGTCGCGCCTCGGCTTCTCGTGCCAGTAAAACTTCACGCAGCCGCGAAGGACTTTTTGAAAATTCAAAAAAGAGGTCCGTTTCCAGAAAATCAAAGACCATGCTGCGAGGGAAGGCCGACCTTAAATAAGTAGTTTTACCCGTTTTTCTAGGCCCCCATAAAAACGCTGATTTTTGCGCCGGCAGCTTAATATCTAAAATTCGCCGTATTTCCATGTTAGGAGAATACTCCTGTTTAGTTCAACTAAAATGGAGTATACTCCATTTTAGTAAAATGTCAATAATTGCGAAGCTTGAGGATTATTTAAACTTGTCGCAAGAATTGATATCTGCTATGGTATCCGGTAATTTCACTTATCGGACTCCGAGAAAGGAACTTATGCAGAAAATTCTTGTGACGGGAGGAGCGGGGTTCCTGGGCTCCTATCTCTGCGAAGCCCTTCTTGAAAGGGGCGAAACAGTTACCGCATTGGATACAGCGGACGGCGAAAAGATTGATCATTTGCTGTCCAATCCGTGTTTCCGATTTGTCCGAGGCTCGGTTTTGGATTTTGACTTGATCGCACGCGAAATGAAGGGTGCGGACATGGTTTTTCACCTAGCCGCCATCGCCGACCCCAAAAAGTACGTCACGCATCCGCTAAAAGTTCTGGAAATTGATCTCGTAGCCTCCATCGAAATTTTCCGCCTTGCTGCCGAGCAAAAATGCAAGGTCATTTTTTCTTCGACTTCGGAGATTTACGGCAGAAATCCAAACGTACCCTGGAAAGAGGACGACGCGCGCGTTTTGGGCTCTACAGCGGTAAATCGCTGGTGCTATTCCACAGGAAAGGCCGCTTGCGAGCATTTTCTTTACGCCTGGGCGAGGGAAGCCGGGCTGCGGTTCGTGACCTACCGGTTTTTTAATGTATACGGTCCGAAGCTGGATGATCTGGGGCATGGCCGGGTCATGCCGGTTTTTCTGAAACAATTTCTGAATGATGAGCCGGTTACCGTCCACGGCGACGGCAAACAGACGCGCGCGTTCGTCTATGTCGATGATGCCATTCAGGCCATGCTTCTTCTGGCATTCGATCCGAAATGCGAAGGGCAGACGTTCAATATCGGCACTTCGCGTGAGACAACGATGCTTGAACTCGCAAAAATCATGAAAAAGGTAGGGAATTTCTCATCCGAAATTATTTTCCAGCCGCATAAGGAAGTATACGGCGAAAGTTTTGAGGACATTCCGCGCCGTGTTCCGGACGTGAGCAAGATTAAAAAGTTCGTCTGCTGGGAAGGAACAACTCCTTTTGAAGAAGGCATTCGGAAGACGATCGATTTTTACCGTGCCCGAAAACACGCTGCCGTTACTGAGGTTGCCGGATGAGAGAAAGAGTGCTCATTTTAGGTGCCGGCGGGCTCGGCAAGGCAATTCATGAAGCATTTGTATCGCGCGGCGAATTTGAAGTGGCCGGATTTCTAGACGATAAAAAGCGCGGAACGTTTTGCGATCTTCCCGTCCTGGGACCAATTCCGGGCGCGGCTTCTATTGCTGCCCGTGTAGAAGCAACGCATGTCATTGTTGCGTTAGGCTATCAATATCAGACCAAACGCAGGGAAATATTTAATGAAATTGTTACAAGCACAAACTTGCGCTTTGCCAACGCCATTCACCGCGAAGCGAAATTGGCGCGCGATGTCCGGCTCGGTAAAGGAATTTTTCTCGGCATAAATGTGGTGGTGAATGCGGGGACATCGGTTGGCGATAATACAGTCATCTGGACCGGTGCGTTAATAGAACACGACAATGAGATTGGCAGCAATGTTTTCATCGCAACGGGCGCGATGACCGCAGGCTATGTCGTTATCGAAGATAACGTGTTTGTCGGTCTGGGCGCCAAGATTGCCAAATCACGCATCGGAGCCAACGCGACGATCGGTGCCGGCAGTCTCGTGCTGTCCGACGTGGAAGCAAATACATACGTAAAGGGAATTCCCGCAAAATTTTCTCAAAGAAAAACGGAATCTTCCTATCTCGTCTCGTAAGAATTCCCCATGAAGAAGCCATCCTTAATTCCTTTATCCCGGCCGTCTATTTCTAATGCTGACATAGCCGCGGTGTCCGCAGTGCTTCGCTCCGGCTGGCTCACGATGGGTCCGGTTGCCGCTGAATTTGAAAACAAATTGAGCCAATCCGTCGGCCGGAGACCGGTTCTTGCGGTAAGTTCGGGCACGGCCGCTTTGCATCTTGCCTTAACCTTGGCCGGAGTCGGTAAAAATGATGAAGTTATTACGACGCCGATGACTTTTGCCGCGACGGCAAATGTAATATTGATGACGGGCGCCCGGCCCATTTTTGCGGATATCGATCCGGAAACGTGGAATATTGATCCGGCCAAAATTGAACAGGCAATAACTGAACGAACAAAGGTCATTATGCCGGTGCATTTTGCGGGGCGGCCGTGCGATATGGAAAAAATAAATTCTATTGCGGCTCGGCATAAATTGAAAGTAATCGAAGATGCCGCGCAGGCATTCGGCGCTTCATATCAGGGCAAGTCCATCGGTAGCGGAGAAAACTTCGTTTGCTTTAGTTTTCATCCCATGAAAGAAATTACAACCATTGAAGGCGGCGCGCTTGTTTTGCCGGGCGCAGATCTTCTGCCGCTTGCGAAGCGGATCCGGTTTCACGGTATCGAGAAAGATGCGTGGAAGACTTTCAAGGGTGTTCAGACGGACATTCCGTATGACGTGAGCGTGCTTGGTTACAAATACAACATGAGCGATGTTTCCGCAGCGCTGGGGCTTTCGCAGTTAAAACGCGAACGCAGCTTTTTTAAAAAGCGCGGCGAGATTGCTCGGGCGTACATTGCAGCGCTAAAATCGGTAGAGGGGATAACGGTTCCGATGAAGGACAGCGCGCAGCCGCCGTCGAGTTGGAATTTGTTTCATATTCTTCTTGATGACGGAATTTCCCGCCGGGATTTCATGGCGGCATTGAAACAGAACGGTGTCGCTTCGGGAATTTATTATCGTGCACTTCACCAAACCACGCTTTACAAGAACCTGCTTGGCGATCTGGACGGAAAATTTCCAAATGCTGAACGTTTTTCCGGTCAGGCGACAGCCATTCCCATTTTTCCGGAGATGACAGAAAATGAGATCGATACGGTAGTCAATGCTGTCAAAAAGGCGCTGAGGCGGGTTAAAGAGTCGTGCGTAAGCAAGTAATCTGCTTTTCTGAAGCCGGCTGGCGCGGGATGAGAAGATTCAATCTTCTCTTGAACCGGCTCGGCATTCCTAGCTTCATTTGCGTCAATGTGCGGCCTCCGGAAAATGTCAGAAGGTTGATTGAATCCAAACCGCTGATCTTAAATTATTTTCTGCCGCGAAAGTTATCCCGCCCTTTGTCGTATCTGATTTTCATTCTGCGTGCGGTTACCGGACAGGTGAGCGGAATTGTTGTAGAGAAAAATCGCACGCTTTCTGCGTTGGCATTTGTCTACAGACCTTTTAAAATTCCCGTATTGTTTCTTGAGGAAATCGACAACGGATTCCGCCTCTTTAAGGACGGCACAGAAATTTCAAACCCTGATACCGTTTTGGAAAGTCTTCTGGCATGAAAATAGCGATTTTTTTTGACCGCGTGCGGGACGACACGATGGGAATATATTTTGAGCGCGCTTTGCGCGGATTGGGCTTCGCCGTCGATCATTTTTGGTCCCGCGAGGCAGCGGGAATTCGAGAGGGCTACGATCTCTATTTCCGCGTGGACGACGACACGTATCAAGCATTTCCGGCACACCTGCGCCCTCAGGTTTTCTATGTTTCGGACATACATTTGAAACATGTTTTTAACAAGGTTGTTCCGCTGGCCAAATCCTTCGATATTGTTTTTACGACGATGCGTCCCGAATTGGCAAAACTCAGGAAACTGGGCATTCCGGTTTATTGGCTGAACGTCGGCTGTGATCCGGGAATTCATAAGCGCCTTGATTTACCGAAAATTTACGATATCGGATATGTCGGGACAAGCGGAGACAGCCCGCGGAAATTCATTCTCCAAGCGCTTGAGGAGCGCTATCCGAAGAGTTACATTGCGCACGCGTATTATCTCGATATGTGCCGGATTTACAGCCAGGCCAAAATCGGGTTTAGCTACGCGATTCGCGACGAATGCTTTACGATGAGAAACTTCGAGATCATGTCTTCCGGCGCGATGCTGCTTCAGCATCGTTTGCGAGACGACAGCGCCGAGAAGCTCGGTTACATTGAAGGAAAGCATTACGTTGTTTTTGACAAGCCGGGTGAGTTATTCGGTATCATCGATCACTACCTGGCTTCTGATAAAGAACGGGAAGCGATCGCGGAAGCCGGTTATGAGCAAACACGTGCCCATCACACCTATCAGCATTCCATGCGCGAAATGCTTGAAGTCGTGAAAGAGCGGTTGAAACTTCCCGTTGTTCTCCCCGAAGTTCCCGGTTTTGTCCCCTACCACGTTCACGTGTAGTCAAGAATCCCCCTAAATTTCTCCGCAGTTCCAGACGATAAATGAATAGCTTTTTCTCTGCGAACGTTTGCCGAAAACGTTTGCAGTGAAAGTGGGCAACTAAACTTAATAAAAGTATTTCATTTTATGGCAAGAAACTAAAATAAGCGTTGCTTGGAGGGGATCGCATGTCGATCAAATCCATAACACCAGCAAATCGAAAGTCACGGACTTTTCTCGCCTTTCTGGCACTTCTTTTTAGTATTTGTCTTTGTATCGCTTCTTTTCAAGGGGGAGCGTTTGGCGCGGTTCAGCCGCTGGATGTCATCGCATCACCGTGGTTGACTCACCTGTCGATGGACGAAAAGGGCTCAGAGGGATTTGAGCTAAATGGTCTCGGGCTAAATCAACAAGTGAGTGTAGAAGATATCCGTCGGGCTCGCGCGGAGGAATTTTTGCGCGAGATCGACCGGATGATTGCGAGCCGTTTGGCGGTTGAACGCGCCGCTTAACTTGGCGTAGGGCAATTCATGAATTGCCCCTACTATTTTTAATCGCCTCCTACAGTTTCCTGCCGTTCTTCATGATATAATTCCTGCCCATGAAATCGTCTGTTCCCAACCCAAAAATCTGTCTGAAACCGGTTTTGCGTTACGCCCTGTTTCTAGCCATTTCCGTTGCGGCAGGATTTATCGTACTTGAGTCCTTGCTCAGGTTCTTTCATGTGCGGCCAAATGTAGATTTTGCCTATCTGCCTGATTTCTGGACGGATAGGAAAATCCTGGGAATTTTTGCGCCGAACCAGATCGTGCACGAGAATCTTCTGATTCCTTACACCTATCACATTAATAACCAAGGCCTGCGCGGCAGGGATGTAGCGCTGGAAAAAGCGCCGGGCGAATTGCGGGTGCTTGTTCTCGGTGACTCTGCGGCATTTGGATTTTATGTGAAAGACGAAGAAACTTTTCCGGCTCAATTAGAAACGGCGCTCAAGGAAAAATTTCCGGAACGGACTGTTACCGTTCTAAACGCTTCAAGCGGTGGCTACACGATCAAAGATGAATGGCTGTATCTGCGCTCGAAGGGAATACGATGGAATCCGGATATTGTAGTTGTCGCATTTTATTCCAATGATGTGCTGGATCTTCTGAATGAACGGTCGATGTGGGAAGGGCAAAGGAGAAATATCGAAATTTCCTGGGACGATTGGTGGTTTTCTACCGGCCGCCTTTGGAAACAATCCTTACTCTGCAAACACCTGCTGGCATTTCAACTTAGATTGCGGCTTTGGGCGGAGAAGTTTAATCGGCAGGGCGGGGGACAACCCGAGAATAAGATTCTGGATCGTGCCGTGGAGAACATGCAACAATTGAACGAAGAGCACGGTACTGAAACGGTTGGAAAAGCATGGCAGGCGTACGAGAGTTACCTCCGACTGACAAAGGAATTTCTAGACGGAAAAGACATAAAACTTTTGGTGGCGGCGTTTGCCGATCATAGTCAGATCGGTCGTCCGGACTGGACGGAGCCGCAGTCGACATTAGGTTCGATGTGCGGGCGTCTGAATATTTCCTTTATTGACCTGCTTCCTTATGTTCGCAATACTGAAAAACCTTCGGAAACATTTCTCTTGCCGCGTGATACTCACCCTTCCGCAACGGGCTATGCGATTGCGGCAAATGCTGTCGCTGACTTTCTCTACGGATGGCCGCCGTCAGGCCAGGAAGGCTGAAAATCTGCTTGGTTCGTCCCTAAACATCGTGTAGGCTATCCCGCAATGACACCTCTTATCTATCAAGTCAAAAAATTCGTATTCAAGCGCTGGCAAAGAAAACATTGGTCGGACCGCCTGAACTATTTCCCGACCAAAGTTGCCATCGAAACCGGAAACATCTGCAATCTGGATTGCCCGCTTTGCCCCACTGGAAACGAAAAAGAAAAGGTCAAGAAGGGCATGCTTTCCTATGACCATTACGTGAAAATCATCGATCAGCTCGGGCCTTACGCGCACCATTTAGACCTGTTTAACTGGGGTGAGCCCCTTCTAAATAAGGATATTGTGAAGATGGTTGAATACGCCAAAGAAAAATTTCATCATCTGAAAGTGATTATTTCGAGCAATCTCAATATTTTGCCGGAGGAAATGGCGGAAGGATTGATCATAGCCGGCTTGGATAAAATGATTGTTTCGGCGGACGGCGCAACTCAGGAGGCATACGAGAAATATCGCGTGGGCGGGAATTTGGATACCGTCATAGCCAATATGCAGAAGCTCGTTCAGGCCAAAGTTAAACATGAGAAAACCAGGCCGCAGATCGTTTGGAATTTTCTGGTTTTTAAACACAATATGCACGAGATTGACTTGGTTCAGGAACGAGCAAAGTCGCTCGGCGTTGAAGTAAACATTGCCGGTATGCGCACCGATTGCGCGCAGGAAATCTATAAGCCTTTATCTGAGCGGATGAAAGAGGACGCCGAGTGGATTCCCGTAGGAAGTGAATACAATAAGTATACGGAAGAAGAATTGGTTCATAGAGAAACCATGTGTCCGAAACCCTGGTACACCGTTACCATCAACTGGGATGGCTGTGTCGTGCCTTGCGGCAGCATTTATGATACGCAGAAACATGCTTACGGAAATATGCTCGAGGAGCCGTTTGAGAAGATATGGAATAATGAAAAATATATGGAAGCCCGCCGGGAAATCGCCGGAAAGCCCGCCTCGGGTATTGATGTCATCTGCCGCACGTGCAAGAAGAACGGCTATCCTTTATATAATTGAGCTTAATAGTATCGTCGTCATCCCCGCAAATGCGGGGATCTATGAACTCTCTGATCCCCGTTTGCGCGGGGATGACGGAAATACTTTGGTAAGCCATGTAGATTTTATCGGAATTTCATAACTTGAATCATCTTGGCCAGTTCCGAATCTCAACAGCTAATTTCATGTTGACAGATGTAAAGAAGTTTCCTAGAATGCCGACAGTAGTTACAGGATGTTTTGTGCCAAAAAGTTTTTATGTAATGTGTAATTAGGTCCTCGCAAAACCTAACCGAGATTGACAACACCATGGGGGAGAAAAGAATGAGAAGGATTTCATTTTTTCTTTTCGTACTAATTCTTGCCGTTTCCGTAACCCTTCCCGCTTTCGCCGCAGTTCAAAACGTTAAAGTCGGCGGCGATGTCACCGTACGCCACCTTTGGCGAAGAGCTTTTGATTTAAATGCAGATAATAATTCCGACACATACAACGGCGCTCTCTTTGGACCTATCGATGGGGATGCTGCTGCGGAACCTCGTAGGCTAGATGATGTTTACAATTGGTTTATGGAACAGGTCCGCCTGCGCGTTGACGCGGAACTTACCGATAATATTTCGGGTCGAATAGAGTTATTAAACCAGCGTGATATGGATGGGCCTAATGTCGGAACTCAAGGGTCTGCTTTAGCAACGAATGGCGGGGGTACCGCTGTCCACGGATTGGTTACGGGAGCAGCGGGCGCTCCTTCAGGAGCTAACGATGCTTTTGATATTACTCTTAATCAAGCCGTTATCACCGTGAAGGAATTTCTTTACGGCCCCGTTACACTGTCTGTTGGCCGTCAAAACTACCAAATGGGTGATGGCTTCGTAATTGGTTCAAGCCAAATTGGCCAGCCCGATCTTCAGAACTCTCTTGCGGCCGATGAGTTCACCATGAGTCACGCGTTTGACTCGCTGTTGCTGACGGTGGATCTTGATCCTTGGGCGATTGACTTTTTTACGGCTAAGGTTTCTGAAGATAATATACTGGCAAATGACGATGAAACATTACTAGCGATAAACGTAGGTCGTACTTTTGAAACTTGGAAATCCGAAGTCGAGACGTATTATGTTGTGGATCGCAATGCCTCAACCGTTGATGGAGCCGGTACCACACTAAGTCGTACCGCAGCCATTCATGCGTGGGGTGTACGTGGCACCACTGCTCCAATTGAGCACCTTAGATTAAATACCGAAGCCGTAATGCAATTTGGCAAGGAAGGCGGTCTTGGTACGGCACTCACTAATGGTGCGGGAACGAATGCCGGCGCTGATGTTGCTGATTTTACTTACAACGGCAACCAAAGGCAAGATATCCGGGCCTTCGCTTCCGATCTGCGTGCCGAATATGATATTACACAACTTCCGTGGCCTTCTACGGTGGGAATGGAACATGTGTTTTATTCGGGTGAAGATGCGAATGAAGACGGGAACTCAGCAAACTATCGTCCACTGTACCGCGGGAAGTTCCACAGCGCCATTCGTGAGTTCCAAGGCAGCCTGTATATTCCGTCCTTAGGTGTTACTCCAGGAGGTACCAATCAACACCAATTTATTCTTGATATCGGTTTTAATCCTTTCAATAATCCCGATATCAAGTTTTTCACCCGCTTCTTGAGCTTTTGGTTTCACCACGTTCCTGTCGGTGATGTTACGCCGGCTGTAGCAGGTGACAACTCCGGTGGTCGGCGGCGGCACATTGGGGAAGAGCTTGATTTTCAATTATCTTGGGCTTATACGGAAGATCTTACCTTTGACATGATTTACGCTATGTTTGTGCCGGGCTCCTATTTTGAAGGCGGTGCCAACATATTGTCTTTGGGCAGTCCCGCCGCTGGTATTGTTGAAGCGAAAGATGTCGCTCAGGAGTTGGTTACGTCTGTCAGTCTGAATTTTGGCTGATTCTCAGTTTAGCTTGATATTTGAAAAACCCCGGTGCTCGAGAGGCATCGGGGTTTTTTACTGCGCGGACGGCGCAGTACCGCTGGACCAAGCGGCCGACCGCCGCTTAGCCAAGCGGTATTGCCCTTGTTATTCGTCCCTGCCTATATTAATATCTCAATTAACTTCTTTTAAATATTGCCGATAATGT
>JACQQS010000059.1 GCA_016206925.1 Candidatus Omnitrophota bacterium | reverse complement strand
TCCTCTTACTTAGAGCAGTTGGGCTCACGGGTTTCCTGTGCTTCTTCATCTCCGATGTTAGCCAAGCAGAATGGCTTCGCCTTTTGGAGCGCGAAGAGGGCAATGAGGTTGAAGTTCTCGAGGAGCAGCCGGACGCTTTTATTGTCAAAATTCCCGAGAGCGAAGTCGCGATCATTAAAGGTGAGGCACCTGCCGAAATTAAACTTTGGAGGGAAAAAAAGATCCTTTGGGAAGACTTGGGTGATTATCTTGTGATTTCACTGCCTAAAGAGCGAATCGCACCCCCTCCGGCATCTGCTGACAACTCACTTGGGTATGCAACGGCCGCCAGTTTGGCAGGGGGTTTGGCGGCAGCAGCCGAAAAAGGCCAGAGGTCGGCAACAGACATTCTAAGCGGTAATGTTAGAGGGCGGGTGTTGCGCAACGGCTTCCCTCTTGTTGGTGTACAGGTAAGGCTTACGGCTATCGAGGGATCGGCCGCTGGACTCACTAGGCTACTCGGAGGTAAGCCAGCAGAAAAGCCTGAGCAGAAGAAGATGGCCGCTTCAACCATCACGGACAGCAACGGCGCGTACTTCTTTAAGAACGTGCCGCTCGGTGATTACGACATTGCTTGGCTTCCTCCAGAATCTACGCACTGGCAGGGGTGGCTCTCCGATAAGCCGGATGTAACGGTCAAAGCCAGCGTTCTGCTGCAGATGAATGACATTGAGCTCTGAGTCCTTCAAGGCCGCCCGGCCCCGGCGAGTGACACCATTTGTCATCGTGTCCGTTGCTATCAGCATCGGTCTTGCCGACGTAACAAGTGCGGGAACGATCACGGGAAAAGTGACATCCCTATTGGTCAAAGATACCCACCATACCGTGGTCTACATTGATCGGATCGAGGGGAAGACGTTTGATCCGCCGCCGGATCCCGGGGTGATTGATCAGATCAATAAAGAATTTGTGCCGCACGTCCTGCCTATTCTGAAGGGTGGAAGCGTGAGCTTCCACAACACCGACTCGTTCCTCCATAATATTCACACCTACCAAGGACGCCGTACGCTGTTCAACGTGGCAGTGTTGGGCGGCGGAAAACCGATCACAAAAACCTTTCACGAAGCGGGCAAGGTTTCCGTATTATGCGATGTTCATCCCGAGATGGCTGCGTACATCCTTGTGCTGGAGACGCCGTATTCTGCCGTCACGGACGAGGAGGGACAGTATAAAATTGACAATGTGCCGTCAGGCTCTTACACCCTTAAGACCTGGCACGAGACGCTGGAAGCGGTTTCGCAGCCGGTGACCATCCAGAGCAACGAAACCATCGAACTCAATCTGGAGCTCGAGTAAGACCGCCGTCCGACCGCGCGCCGAACCGACCGGCACTTGAACAAACGACGCCGGGGTGCCGCAAACACGCAACTTAAACCATGTGTTGAGAGAAACATGAGGGATGACCATCTTAAAACGGGGCCGGGCCGCGCGATCTCGCTACGTAGCCGATGTTGGCGATGGGCACGAAAAACTTGTCTTCCACGATAATGTAGTCCGAGCAGACCTTCGTCAGCTCGCCGGCTACTTTCAATTCACCTAGAACGTACACAGTAACCTGGGTCCCTTGAAGACCCGAAAGCATATCCACCATTTTCCCCTCAGTCATTCTTTATCTCCTTCCGAAATAAAATCCCGATTTGCACTGCTTTTAATCATCTCTATACTTCCCAGTCCTTGAGAGACCAGTCGGTCTTGATCCGGGCGTGGCCTGTTTCAAGAAGCAGGTTGTTTAAATAAATTTCCCGGCCGTCTGCATCCGTGAAAAAGACATCGGATAGATAACGATCCCACTTGTCGGGCTTGGTCGTGGTGATGAGCACCCGTTTTCCGGCAATTTGCTCCTCGACAAATTTCTTCGCGGCCCGGCCTTCGGGTGTTTTGAGTTCAGGCGCATCGATATCGCGGAGGCGGAGTTTTTCCTTGACCCACGGACGATTCCCCCGTCCTTCCAGATAAATTTTCATCCAAATCGTGTCGCCGTCCACTACGCGCGATACATCCGCTTCGTAGGTGTAAAGGAGGGGCTTCTTTCCGTTTGTAATTTTCTTCATTTTCCTGCCCGGGGGTTTACGGACGATATCCCCTTCAGCATATTTCTTCGCCTCGGCGGGAGATAAGTTCCAATACTTGGCAAAACCGTGGTCCAGCGCAAGAACGCCCGCATCTTGAATAATCCGGTAAGTGAAAAGTTCGCCCTTCTTCGGTTTGAGCAGTTCGGTTTTTAGCTTCGTGGCCTTTGAACCTTTAGGAGCGGACAGGAATTTTACTTCGCTCTTTGGCGGAGCGCTCAAAGATTTAATTCGCTCTTCCAGTTCCGGAACGGTCCAGCCTTCGCGGGCAGCTTGCCGGGCAAGTGAGTGCCGGAGCTTGTCTTCCCGGATGGGAAAAAGGGTGCGAAAATGAGTCCAAATCAGGCCATTTTTTGAAGCTTTTTTTGAGGTTTTACGGCCTTCTCCAGGCAATTTCTGCCGGCCGGCAGAAATTAGCTCTTTGACCATTTCTCTCGGAAATGCTTCCGCCAGTTCACTGAATCTGTCGAGCACGCTGTCGTCAAGCCCGAGGTACTTTGCAAGGCGTAAGATCACCTTCTTGCCGAACGCTGCTCTGCCGCCGTGGATTTTGACGTGCTCGTTGATGTCCCGGCCCGTGTCCCAGTACGCAAGGACTTTGACTTCTTCTATTTGGCGCTTGGCGCGGAGAAGAGTCTGCTCGACGCGGCGCCTGAGCTCGGCGTAGCTGGCTAAAGCAGGCAAAACAGCCGATGTTTTAGAAGTTTTTCGTGCACTATTCATTATTTACACCTCCGTATTTGCGTTTAGTCGCCCAACCCATAAACTTATTACCGAAATACGGCTGGCGGTTAAAAATCAATACATTCCCAAACGGACCAGGCGGCCGGAAGAACGCGCGCGGCGAAAGGAGAAAGTCCCAGCACCGAAACGGTCCCGGAAGTGGGCGTGAGAAGACCGAGCAGGCCCAGAATCTCCCCGCGCCGGAGTTCAAAGGAAAGCTCGTCGAGCGCTTTCGTCCCGTTATACGTTTTCGTTAAATTATGTGCCGTAACTAAAATCTCTTCGTCCATAATATTCAAATCCCGATGAGCGCGATACCATCCGACCGGCGCTCGAACAAGCAGCGCCCAGGACACCGGCCGAATCGCCGTCTCCGTTAACGAGATCTCTCAGCCCTAAAGGGCCTCCGGATGAGCCATCAGGTGCACGAATAATCCCGGCAGCTCATTTAAGATCCAATTCGAATTGTGGATTTTCCTTCTTTGCTTTAGCCGCAATTGCCTGAATCCATAACTCGGCATCCTTTAATGCACCTCTCACTTCGCTCTCAGACAGCAAGCTGCCAAATTCATAGACCATCTGATTTCGTTTACGCCGCATCGTCTCAAACTGTGCAGCCAGGCTTACAAAAGATTTTCCCAAGAGCGTTTCGCAAACCTGAACAACCGTCCGATGTTGGGCTCCATCCGCCGGTCTTAGTCCTTTCAGATGGAGCAAAGCACGTCCTGCCTTAAGCATAGCTTGGTAGGCAAGCAAGAATGGACCACGGGCACCAATGTGAAGATTGATTTCGCTTCTTCGAGATCGCACACAGCATCTTTCAGGAGCCCTTCTATCTGGACAAATCCAACTTTTTGCTCGCGCAACTTTCCTTCTCTTAACAATCGTTGAACTATCTCGTCCACGTTATTTTCCCTTCAAAATAACCTTCTTTCCCTTTAAAACCTCAAATAAAAAACTGCCTTTCTCCCGCGATTTCCTGTCGAATTCCGCTGAAGCATAAAGAGTAAAATTGATTTCCCGGCCAAACTGGTCTTCCAATACGCGAATCTTAGAGGTTAAACGGTTCCGGTTTGGCGTCCCTACCAATATCAGATCGACATCTGAACCGGCGCGCTCCTCCCCTTTAGCGTACGATCCGTAAATAAGCGCTGTCTTTATTTCCGGAAAGGTGTTTACGAGATCGCGTAATCGGCTTTCCAATCCCTCGCTTTTAAAAATGATTTCCTTTAACTCACGGAAGAGAGGGTATCCGGAATTCAAATAATAAAATCGAATCCTTCCTTTTTGCTCTGTCTTGAAAAGACCTTCTGCAGATAACCTCTTAAGTTCTTTCGATAAATTGCCGGCGTCCACTCCAAGCAAGGAAGCTGTTTCCCGGATGTAGAATTTTTCATCCGGATGTGTGAAAAAGTAGGTGAGTACTTTTCGTCTCAATTGGGAAGAAATGAAGGAAAGCAGCTGCATCGGGCAAGGGCACCCATCGTTGTATTTTTTACAACAATTGTAGTAATTATTACAACATTGTCAAGGGACAGCCGTCACTTGACTTTTAGATGGTTTCCCGGTTCTCGGGAAACAAATTCAACAGGCCTTCTTCGCTGGCCTGGGCGATTCCGCGCTCGGTGATAAGTCCAGTTACCAGACGGCGCGGCGTGACGTCGAATGCGTAATTGGCCGCCTTAGAATGTTCCGGCACGACAAGAACTTTTTTTACCGTGCCGTCTGAAAGACCTTGAACGTAGCGCACCTCATCTTGATCACGCTCTTCGATCGGAATATCCTTACCGTTTTGGATATTCCAATCAATACTTGAAGACGGAACCGCCGCATAAAACGGAATTCCGTTGTCGCGCGCCGCAAGCGCTTTGGTGTAGGTTCCTATTTTATTCGCCACGTCTCCGGCGGCCGTAGTCCGGTCGGTGCCGACGATAACGATATCCACTTCGCCTTTTTGCATAATGTGGCCTGCCGCATTATCGACAATCACGGTATGCGGAACGCCGTGCTTGCCAAACTCCCAAGCCGTGAGGCCTGCGCCCTGATTTCGAGGCCTTGTTTCATCCACCCAGACGCGCACATCCATTCCCTGATCGAAAGCCTGATAAATGGCCGATGTGGCCGTCCCCCAATCAATACAGGCCAGCCAGCCGGCGTTACAATGCGTAAGAATATTGACACGCCGCCCGTTTTTTTTCTTTTGAATTTCGGCGAGCAGTTTGAGCCCGTGGCGGCCGATGCTTTTGCACATTTCCACATCCTCATCAGCCAATCGTTTTGCCGTTTCAAGCGCAATCTGAATTTTTGCTCCCTTGCTGTCACCCCCGCGCAAGCGGGGGTCTAAATCTCTAGATTCCCGCTTTCGCGGGAATGACAAATCTGAAGATACTCCAAGTGCGGTCAATTGTTTTTCTACCCCCCATTTGAGATTCACCGCCGTGGGCCGCGTTGAAATCAGTTTTCCCGCTGCTTCCATTACATATGAATCGAATGTGTCGCCCTCCGGCGCGTGAATGGCGGCGAGATAAATTCCAAATGCGGCGGCCACACCGACGAGCGGCGCGCCGCGCAGGTGCATTTCTTTAATCGCACGCGCCATTTCATCTACGGTTCTTAAATCCTCGATCACAAGCTTGTGGGGAAGAAAGCGCTGGTCAATAATCTGAATGATGCGAGGATCATTCGGATTGACCCAAATGGTTCGGAAAGGCCGGCCGTCGATTTTCATGGTTGATCCCGACTGCCATTGTATAACAACGTCTTAAAAAAATCTTTCGGATAGTTGCAAACTGACACATAATAATGTACACTTCTGTGTGACAAAATAGTACCTATGGAGGCCTCCATGAAATTCATTGCGGTCAGGGATTTACGCAGCAAATCATCACAAATTTGGAAGAGTCTGCCAAAAGAAAAAGATGTGGTCATAACGTTGAATGGAAAACCCGTTGCGATTTTGTCTGCTACTTCCGGCGATAACCTTGAGGAAACACTGCAGGCCATACGAACAGCGCGAGCACTTACAGCGGTTGAAGCCATGCAGCTTAAAGCGACACAAGCCGGACTTGACCGCATGAGTCTACAGGAAATCAACGCAGAAATTCAAGCTGAACGAAAATCCCGCCATTCATGAAAATAGTGTTGGATACCAATGTATTGGTATCAGGCCTGCTTTTCCCACTCCATATACCCGGAGAAATTGCGCGTCTTATTGCATCAGGACAGATTCAGCTCTGCTACGACGGACGAATCCTTGCTGAATACAGACGCGTTCTACTTAGGCCAAAATTCGGATTTGAACAAAGTTATGTTGATGCATTGCTGGACCAAATCTCTACGATTGGTCACCGCACAATAACACAACCTCTAAGCATACATCTTCCGGACCGCTCCGACGAACCTTTTCTTGAAGTCGCTGCCTCAGGAGGAGTGAAATATCTTGTAACAGGCAATTTAAAAGATTTCCCGAACGCGCACGAAATTTACCGCATAAGAATTATCTCTCCCGCTGACTTTCTTGAAGCCTATCGAAAAGAATTACATCAGAAGGATTAGGCGGCGGTACTGACCGCACGTTCGCGGCGAGCTGCCCAAACGAGCCATCGGGAAACCGCAGGCATATCGCCGGAATGAAGGTATTGAAGGGAGGGCGGGAGATCGGATCCGAAACCAAAATGAAAGAGGTCTTCTTTCAATAAACCCTGAATTGTTTCCTCGCGCAGCAAACCAAGATCGCCGGAAAAGTGAACGTTGCGGCGCCGCACGCCTAATCTGACGGCTGCATGATTTGCCCATTTCTCCGCTTTTTCAGGCTGGCCTTCTGAAACCACGAGACACCCCGAACGCGCGGTAAAAGTCTGCGTAGAAGACTTTCGGGCATATGATCAAGTGTATACAGTGCGTCATCGTGATCGCGTGTAATCAATAAAGTAGATCCACCGTGACTTATGCCGGAAAGAGAATGGGCTGGCAAGCCTTCCCTACTTACGAAACCAAAGCCGGATGAGTCAGATGAGTCATCGGTAGGTGTTTCCACGGCGCCCAGAACCGTTTTCGGCAAGAATTGAACCATGACGAATCGGGTGCCGGTTTTCTTGTCAAAAAAGGCAACGGAGTGGGCCGGCCTGTCCATAAGCACAAGATTCTCCCGGAGATGGTGGATGTTCCAATCCACTTCACCACGCTGCTTTGCTTCTTCGGCGATGGTTCGAAATCTTTTCACATCGTCAATCTCAACATCTACATGGGAAAAGACCGCTTGCGCTTCTCCTAAGACGGCGTGTAGAGGACTTCCTTGAAGCGGTTGGAGAAAGGCAATCTGCGTACCCTTTGGCGACGTCCAGACGCGCGCGTCGACCTTGACCGCTTCAACACGAAAAGACCGGCCGCCTTGGATTCGTGAAAGGTCCCGGACGAGATAAGCCGCAAATATGAGCTCAAACCGGCCTTTAAGATAATCTTGGACGGTTCTGCTCTCGTTAAGCACCTCTCGGACTCGCTCAATATGATCAAGGGCTATCTCCTCAAGACGTTCCAGGCGCGGCGTTGAAACTCCTTTGCGAAAATCGAGGGGTGTATCGTTGTCCTTCCCATAAATCAACTGGGCAGCCGTATAATCCTTCACCCCCGCGCCGAAGCCGGATTTCTCGGAAGGAACTTGACTGGCCAGAGAAGGAGTTTGGTAGCCGGCCAAATGCTTGCGGATGAAGAGCGTGCTCATGCGGCGCGCAAATTCATCGCGGCGGAGCCGGGCGTCGGGGTCGTTACTTCCAAAACCTACGGAGAGCGGAATGGTTGAATCGCTACCCGTCCTTACGGACGCATAGACGGAAATATCATTGAGCGGAATTTGGACTGCGAGTATGAAGGCTGCAAAACGAAACCAGTGTCTGTTGTAAGAGGTAAGGTTCATAATAGGCACACAAAAAAGGCGCCGGCCTTTTGGCAAGCGCCCTTTTATTTACGCGCGTGTTATTACGCGTATGTTATCAAACTAATTCTATGAGATCAAAAGACTATTTATCGGGCTGGTACATGCCTATACCTAAGCATATGCCTGTTCTAACCTTGCGGGGACCGGCAAACAAGGGCAGCTTGTAGATTATTCCACTTCAGCAGCCGATGCGCGGTAACTGCAAAAACTGCATTTCGGCGCCGGAGGGGGCGGTTCGCTAAAAGCAAGGCAGGCGCGGGCCCGAAGGATGGCATCTTCCAGCCAGGAATCGTTGCCGGCATGCTTCAATAAAACGGTTTTAAACTTCAGCTGATCGGAAAAATCTTTTTCCGTCCTCAGCGCATTCGCGTAGACAAAGTACCCTTCTTTTGCCACGCGAAATCCGTTCCTTCTAAAAAGCCACTGATAAATTTCCATCTGGCGTTTGTAGCCGTCTTTCCATTCGCCGTCCAGAGTTACCTCGCCATCCGTGCTGGTTGACTTGTAATCAACAATGATCAGCTCGCCCGCCCGATTTTCCCAGACATCGTCAATGCCGCCGGTGATGATAAAATTCGCCTCTTTGTGATGATAGCGAATGCCCTTCAGGGGTTCGCGCCAGGTATTTAGATCTTTGTGGTTGTATGGGACGGCATCAATACCGTTTGCTTTCATCAACGGATGCGGTTCGCGTTTCGCGCGATAAATATCAAACTCCTTTTTGAAAAGAATATCCACCGCACTGTTCAGCGTGTAGGGAAACATCGGAGGCTGGTCGATCCCGAGGCGGCGGTCCAGATAGAAACAACGGGGGCAACGGACGAAATTTTCAAGCCGGGTGCGGCTGAGGACATAAGGTTCTTTTGAAGCCGGGTTGAAAAGATTTCTCGCTCTTTTCATTGGAACTCACTGTGAATAAATGGTTTCTGTTGAAAATCGCTCAATTAAAATGCCCCTGAAAAGACTCAGATGACTGATAGATAGAACCGTAAATATCCTGCCAAAGACGGCTTACATGAACAAGCCGCGCCTTGCCCGGAAGGCCCAATAATCGTGTGAATAAATTTAGTTGAACAATCCCGCGATCCAGCTACACTATTCACTCGTCTAACGATTTCCCCGAATGAACATTGCCAACAAATAGAATCAAGGAGCATCCGATCATGGCGAAAAGAGGATCAGCATTAGCGAAACCACTCAATGTCAGTTCTGAACTAGCAGCCGTTGTCGGCAAGGGCCCTCTGCCGCGCACCCAGGTTGTGAAAAAGCTTTGGGAGTACATCAAGAAAAACGGCCTTCAGGATTCCGTGAACAGGCGGAATATCAAGGCTGATGATAAGTTAAAAGCCGTGTTCGGTGGCAAATCGATCGTCAACATGTTTGAGATGACCAAGCTCGTCTCCAAGCATCTTTCCTAATATCTCTTCAATTGTCTTTGCGGGCAAGATTCGTCTTGCCCGCAACGTCGCCATTTTCACGGCTATCCCTTCCGGATTAAAAATCTACCCACCTTTTGGGCCGCACTTCGAATGAACTAAACCGTTGCCCCTCTGCCAGTGTGACTTCATGCCAAATCTCACGTTTCTCCCTCGGAAAAAGGCTGACTACAATCTCGTTCTTATATATAGGCTGCGGATCGGGAGCAAACTTCTTCCTGCGCTCCCTTCGAAGCCTGATCAGAATAGTGTGCTGTTGGAGGCGATCGGTCAGATTCTCAACGGAAAATGCAAGCGAATAAGCGCCCGTCCCAGGGTTACGGGAAAAGCGCATATTGCTTACTCTTACCGATTTGGGATACGAAAATAAGCGCGGCGTTAGTAAATAGAAAACGGCGGCTAAAGATAAAACAGATAGCAGTATCTTCCGCTTTGAAGAGGACATACGCGATAGTATAAGTAAATTTAGTATCGCAAAATAGGGCAAACATTGTAATCGAAACAGCCCGCTTGTATAATGGGCCATCCACATGCAGGAGAACTTATGCAGCACACCGAACCCGTTAAATTACGCCGAAACTGTGAAGCCATTTTAATTCCCAGCGGAGAGAAGTTTTCTTTGGAAGCAGGCACGGAGGTCCGCGTGACCCAGTCGCTCGGCGGTACCTACACCGTTACAACGGAAAACGGCCTGATGGCGCGTATCGCCGGAAAGGATGCGGATGTGCTCGGTTTGACCGGCGGGCCGGAACCCGCGGAAACCGCGGCGGCGGAAAACAAACCCATCAGAGAGCTGGTCTGGGACCAGCTGAAAACCTGCTACGACCCTGAAATTCCCGCCAATATCGTCGATTTGGGTTTGATATACGAATGCAGGGTTGCGCCTGCCGAAGAGGGCAAGCACGACGTGAACGTGAAAATGACACTTACCGCACCGGGCTGCGGAATGGGCGCATCCATCGCAATGGATGCCAAGTCCAAGATTGAAAGTTTGCCGGGCGTAAAATCCGTCAATGTGGAGCTGGTTTGGGACCCGCCGTGGAATCCGGCAATGATGGCGCAATCAGCCAAGCAGAAGCTGGGATTGATTTGATTACTTGGTGTGCTTGCGGATTTCGTCTAGTTCGTCAGCGATGGCGTGAAGCGAACTGGCCAGCAGAACAAATATCAAGACAAACCACGCCGCGATAAAAGTCCACGAGATTTCGTCATTGCGGTAGAAATAAGTCACGAACATCACCGAAAACGCCAATAGAGCGCTCACCCACGCGTTCATGCGTAATCCCCGTTCCGGCCTTGGAATCATGATGCTTCTCTCCTTTTTCGTCGGCTGAATTTAAACGAATCCTGTATCAATGCATCCGTATCATGCAGATCGAGCGGCTTGGCGAAATGATAACCTTGCCCAAAATCGCACCCCATCCCCTTTAAAATCATGAGCTGGCCCGGATTTTCCACGCCTTCCGCGATCACACCCATATTCAAGCTATGCGCCAGCGTGACAATGGTCCGAACAATTTGCTGATCCCGCTCGCTCGTGTCCAGGCGGCTCACAAAAGAGCGGTCGATCTTTAGCTTGTCGATATTGAACCGCCGCAGATAGCTGAGCGATGAGTATCCCGTCCCAAAATCGTCCATATACAGCTGAATGTTCAGGTCTTTTAACCGGGAAATTTCATCCAGTATGGATTCCGCGCTCCCAATAAGTACCGTTTCGGTAATTTCAAATTTCAGATTGTGAGGGTCGATTCCCGTTTCTTCCAGAATGCGCCTGACCCCGGCGGACAGGTTGGGCTGCTTGCATTGTTCTCCGGACAAGTTTATGCTCAAGGTAAGGTGGAACCTGCCGTTAAACTGCCGCTGCCAGTTCTTTAACTGCGTGCAAGCCTCCTGCATGACCCACCAGCCGATTTGGCTAATGAGGCCGATCTCCTCAGCCACCGGAATAAAATCGGCCGGCGCAACGAGTCCGCGCACCGGATGCGCCCAACGGATCAGCGCCTCCAATCCGACCAGCTCCTGAGAATCAAGCGAAATAACCGGCTGATACCAAAGTCTGAATTCTCCGCGATCAAGCGCGCGCCTGAGGTCCGTCTCGAGCTCAAGCCGCTCAAGCACCGGTGGACGCATTTCAGCGCTGTATGTTTCGTATCTGGCCTTTCCGGATGCTTTCGCTTTATACATGGCGGTGTGGGCATCCTGAAGGATCTCCTCCGCCGAATGATACTGGTTTCCGCTGATGGCAATTCCAATGCTTGCCGTAGTGAACACGTCATGCCCGCTTAAACTGATGGCGCCCGAAAGCTCCTTCTGAATGCGGCTGGCCACACGCCCGACATCGTCCACGCCATGTATGTATTCCAGTAAAATTGCGTATTCATCGCCCCCGAGTCTCGCTACCGTATCGTATGATTTTACACAGCGTTGAAGCCTGCGCGCCGTTTCCATCAAGAGTTCATCGCCGATCGCGTAGCCGAGACTGTTGTTGACCAGTTTGAAACGGTCCAAATCCAGGAAAAGAACGGCGAAGGAATAATCAACAAGTGACTCCGCCCTCTTTACGGCCTGGCCCAGACGTTCCATGAGTACATAGCGGCTGGAAAGTCCCGTCAGCTCGTCACGAAATGCATTGTCGACCAGTTGCTCTTCTCTTTTTCGGAAAAGATCCGCCAGGTATTTCACAAAATAAGCGATGAAGTTATAGATCGGAAAAACAATCAGGAGAATGGCCAGCCGTTCTCCTCCGCTGAAATCGATCATCAGCGATTCATTGACCGGTATGATGCCCCGGTACTCCAAACCGGTCAGGGCGGCCAGCATGAAGAAACCCTGGTTCGCATAGAAATACGTTTTATTCGGGGACATCACGACGCCGGCAAAAATAAAGACCAGCGGATAAAGGAGCAGGGCCAGAAATTTTCCCAAATCCCCCAGCGTGTTGGCAGCAACCGTGATGATCGCTACATCCATTGCCGATGTGACGTTAAAAACCCACTCTGGATTTTTTATTTTGCGCATGAGCCAATGGTGCGGAAGGTTGATCGAGATTTCCAAAGTGGTGGCGATGAAAAAGGGAAACAAGGGAAACTTCAAGAAACCAAAAAAATGGCTGAGGGCGAAAATAACCATAAGCGAACCGACCAAAAGAAGCTTGGCACGGATCACCCAGCCGGCGTTGCTGAAGAGCTCGTCTTTACGATTAATTAAGTTCATAGGCGCAGATTAAGTATCGATAAAGACGCGATGAAGATTTACTTAAAGCCGGGAGCGGGAAGGCCGCTCGAACCGTTCATTGTAAAACTGTATTAAGTATACTCGTTCAAATAACGTAATGGAAATGAGTTACAGCCGTTATAAGATTTTAATATAACCGTGTACCTTTAAATACTTTGCGGCTATTCTGAATTCACGGTATGAGGTCTTGAGACTTGAGAAATTGGGCGATCTCTTCCGCGGCAAGGGTGTGGCCCGACTCCGTCCAATGGTCATCGGAGGTGAGAAAAATTTTCTCACCGCTCCTGAATTTTCTATAAAAGGCTTCATACGGATAAGAGCTCGGAATGCCCTGCTCTTCAAAAAAATCCAGAAATGCGCTGATATATGGATTCGGCAGCTTCTCAAGCGCAGACTTGTAGGGAATCGCAAAAACGGCGAGGCGCGCATGGCCCGATGCGGAAACTTCTTTCATCCTCAGAAAAATTTCCCGGGTAACCAGAAGATCAGCATCTTCATTGCTCAAGTTTCTGCGCAACTCCGCAAAACGATCTCCGAATTGCGGGTTCATACTCAAGCTGCGGAGGATCGAATATCGCAGATCCTTGAGACTTTGCGACAGAAACGGATAGGATTTCGTGTTGTACTTTAGAAACCTCTTAAGCCCTTTGCGCTTCTCCGTTTTTTCCTCCGGCTTCCAGTTCTTGAGAAGTTCATTCCACTGAGCGCCGGCAAGCTCCGGCAGGGGAAAGTTCATCGGCTTAAGCGCGCCGTTCTCCACGGTGAAATACGGCTTGGAATAAATGCCGTACCGGCTCGATACGTTGTCCCTCATGAAATCATTTGACGCAAATGCGACAAGCGCAAGATCGGGTTCATACTTCATTCCTTCTTTTTCAAGCAGGATCAATTCCTGGTCCGTTCCGTAACCCGAAACGCCGGCGTTGATCACTTCAACGGGTTTTCCCAGCAACATTTCAAGCTGATCCGTGAAATTCCTGCCCTGCTCGACTCCGTAGCCCCAGGCAAAAGAATCGCCGAGAACGAGGATTCGAAAAATGCCGGGTGGCTTCTTGTAATCATGCTCCTCATCACGAAGTCCTTTTGAATTGATGCGTACAAAAGTCTTTGAATCGGGCGTTGTGAAATCGCCTTCCGCAAGCGGCTTGTTTTTCCAGCCCAGTTCGCGGTCGTATTCGTAGAAAATGAATTCGCTCTCGCGCTTGAGCGCTTGGTGTTTTGCGATATTTGCATTTTCCGCTCCGCGCGCGGCTATTCGCAATACCGCTTCAAGTGCCGCAAAAAACAACACAGCCGAGAGCAGCAATGTAAGAATATTTTGAAGGGCGGGCTTTAGGCGCCTCGGAATCGTTTGGGCTGGTTTGCTATTCTGCAGGTTTGTCATGCGTGAATGAGCAAGATTCTACTTCTCTTGCCCGTTAGACTCAATACCTTCAATTTGCGAAGGTATTCTGAGAGGGAAACTAGGCGGCGTTTTTGTCCAACTGCGCAAGCAGAGTCCTCTCGACAGATTCAATCAATTGCTCGGCGCATTCGATTCCGGCTTCCACATGCTCCGGATGGGAAGGAATTTCGTTCAGCAGACGGGTCAACAAAAGGAGATGGACCTGAAATCGCTTCATATCCACACAGCCGTTCAGATGGCGATAGCGCTGATGGAGCTCCGCCAGGAGCAATTCACGTGTCGTGTTCGATCTTATGGAATCATAAAGTTCGAGCGTTCTCGCCGTAAAATGCGCGAAATCCAGCAGTTTCTCGAAATTCTGCTGCGCAAGCGGATTTGGCTTCACTTTTAACACCTCCGAAAAAAGATACGAAAAATACGCCGGCATGCTCACCATCCTCCGGCGGCTGTTGCCTATCGGGACTTCCCTGCTTTTATATGAACAATTTTTGATGCCCGTAGTGCGATGCGATCTGTTTAAGCAGTTCTCGCGGAACCGCTAATCCGGAAATTCTTTTAGAAATCGATTCTTTCAGGGCCGAAACAGCCGCGGCGCAGAGTCCTTCAACCTGGGCCGACCGCGTACGTTCGGCCAGTTCCGCAAGATGCGCGATCAAGCGCGACATGCTTTCGCTTCGAACCGGTCGCCCGTGCATGGCATTAAAGTCAAGAATATAGGCAAGCTGGAGCGCATTGCCCGCGGTTTCGAGCTCCGCCGATTCGGGTTTATTAATTTGTCCGGTCTTGCTACGCATTTTTGAATAATCCTCCGGCTATTTTTATTTTTTCTTCTGTGTTTTAAACCTACCCCGCGGGGCCTTTGATTTCAAGGGTTTGTACCCTAGTTCGTAATATGTCATAAATGGTCAATTTGACAAACTAAATTTGAGCGGGCAATCTTTATGAGAGAGGTGTTTAGTTAAAAATTCTCATTAAAAAAACCGACATGGATGTCGTCCCCACGAAAGTGGGGATCACATGGATGTCGCCCCCGTGCAAACGGGGGTCCGGCGGAGAGAAAAAGCGCATGTATAACGAAATGAGCGATGACATAAAATCTCGCACTAAAGACCTCAATCTGAAAAAGAGGCCTTTGTGGGGAAAAGCCGTAAAGGCATTGCTCGTCGAAAAGTCCACCACGGAGAAACCCTTAAAAGTTGAATGGCTGGCTCAGCAATCCGGGTTAAACCCCAAGCACCTTCACAATATCATCGGCGGTCGCGTGCAGGACCCGCCCTGGGAAAAGCTCATTCGCATTGCCGATGCCTTTCAGATTTCGTACACGGAATTTTTTGAACGCGCTATCGGCGAACACGAAGGCGCATTTTACACCTGCAAATACGGCGAGCGCGCCTACATTGATTACTCACAGCATGGATTTGCCATTCAATCTCTCTCGCCGCCGGGCATGAGCGGGAGGGATTTCTTTTTCGGCGTCATGACGATCAAGCCCTTGAAAGAGCTGAAGCACTGGAAATTCCGCGAAAACTCAATGGTGGCCGTCTACGTCGAAGCCGGTACCCTCGAAATTACGCACGGGCGGGCGGTGAGAACGCTCCGGGCAAACGAAGCGGCCTATTTCGACGGCGGCGTTTCGCACAAGTTAAGAAACGTCGATTCCATCGAAGCGCGCTTATTCATCGTAACCCGTCCGCCCATTTTTTGAACGCTTGTCAAGCAAAGGCGGTTCGAGGTATCAGATAAATTCGGGGAGCCGTCGAAAATAACTTTCCCAAGGAAGAATTTTAACCCCCTCAATTTCGTAAGCATGATCCGCCAAACATACAACAACGCAAGGCGCCTTTGAATATTCCTGCCGGAATGCCCGCATACCCGATAAATGCGCGCCGGTCACATGCTTCGACGTTTTTATTTCGACTGCCAGAGCTATTCTCCCATGCTTTTCGATAAGGAGATCGACCTCGGCGCCATGGTTAGTCCGCCAAAAAAAAATGCGAACTTCACTCCGTTCGTAATGGAACTTTCGATACGTTTCCAAAATGATAAACTGTTCAAAAAGCCGTCCTTTTATCATGGCATCCAACGAACTTGTCAACCGCCTATTTATGGCATTGGTCACCCCTAGATCAAAAAAGTACAACTTGGGGTGACCTACCATACGCTTCCTAATGCTTTTTTGCCACGGCTCCAGTCGGAAACCAATCAAAGTATCCTCAAGAATTTCATAATACGATTGCACAGTACGAACCGGCAGCTGACATTCGCGGGCGACGGCGGAAAAACTAACGAGTTCACCCGATTGACTTGCGGCCAGATCCAGAAATCTGGAAAAGCCGCCTAAATTGCGAACCAGCCCTTCACTCTGTATTTCCTCTCGCAAATATGTATTGGCATACGCGGAAAGGACGTCGATTTTCTCCTGCCGTGTTTTACCAAAAACGGCGGGAAGGCTTCCGCATAAAAGAATCTCTTCCAGCTGAAATTGATCTTTGATCTCTTCATAAATAAAAGGAAATAGACGCCGCTCTACTGCCCTACCGCCAAGAAGGTTGGCTCCTCCGCGCTTGAGCTTTCGCGCACTTGACCCGGTAAGAATAAACCGGCAGTCAAAATCATCCATGAGCGCCTGTACTTCGTTGAGCAGAATGGGGACGCGCTGGATTTCATCTATAAAGATGGTATGGACTGCCTCCTTCTTGATTTTCTCCATGGCTTCCTTTCTAAACAAGGAAGGGTCCTTGGAATATTTTAGGAAAACCTCTGTTAACAGAAGATCTATGCTCCACACGGCCTTTGCGAAGGTTTCTTGAATGAGGGTGCTTTTTCCAGTTTGGCGCGGGCCAAAAAGGAAGAAGGACTGACGTTGAGGGAGTTTTATTGCTCTATTTATCATGATGCAAAAGTGTACGGTATATTTGCAGTAAAGTCAATACTTGTGCTTGCCTTGCTTGGGCGGGGCCTGGATTCAATCGTCATCCCCGCGCAAACGGGGATCCACGACCTGAGATTCCCGCTTTTCCGCCAAAGGCGGACCCGCCCACCAAATGCCTTCTGGCGGGCGCGGGTTAAAACGACGTCTGCCATGTGTTGTCTTGAAAAACATAGAGCCAATTCATCTTTTTACCGAATCTTCGATCGTGCATAAAGTCGTACATTCTGCATTAGAAATGAGAGAAAACTAAATTCCCACTCTGCCTCGTTCTCATGAACTTTGGCAGCATTACTTTCAATGATACTCCCCGGCATCACTAGTTTTACTTTAAAGGTGTAATTTTGTACGGTGCTTTCATCTAAAGGAAAAATCGATGCGAGGTGCGCGCCGCCGTATTTACGAATGGCGTCAAAAAATGTTTCCACAATTTCTCGTTCCTTTTCCGATTGCGGTTTCTTAATATCAAAGAAATCTTCGTCCAAACGGAATGTCTCTTTAAAAATAAATTGTGAATCGGATGAAAGAGGGCGCAATTCTTTTCTCCAATATTCATAAAAGCGGTCCTCTATATTTTGTTGCATGTTAAACAGCTCGTCAAAAACTTCTTCCTCACCGGCAAGAATTTCACCGTTTTGGCTTTGTATTGAATCTTGCCAATATTTCAAGTCGCGTCGATATTCTTCATTAATCACTTTTGCAATCGTACTCAAATTCCATAAACGCGCTCCGGTTTTAATTTTTGGAATCTCTCTTATTTTTTCCAACCAAAGCACGGTCATACCTTCAAAAAGTTCTTCCCAAGCTTTCAAAAGCATGTCCGGCTCAGAGGAGTCATAAAAAAATTCTTCGTAAATTAAATCGTCGCCGTTTCTTCTCACAATTATCTCATTTCGCGCATATTGGGCAGGTTTCTGATAGTCGTAACGCACATAATCTGACCATTTCCCCTGAGCATAAGCTTTCATTACAAACTGTTTTTTCTCTTGCTGTTCTAACGCAGCGACTGTGGCATCTAAAATTTTCTCGGTTACCGAAGGATTTTTCTCTTCCCACAACAAACCTGACGGAAATCTAAAATGTTCCCACTCAGAATCTGGATAACCTCCAGGAACAACGTACTCGATCGCCCTTAAAAACTTCGCATCGGAACTAACGTCTGTTGCTATGTTCACATCAACCGTCGCGCAACTGCACAACCCAAAGATAAGAAGGGGCCCTACAAAAGCAGATTTAAACATTCTTAAGCTCTTTGCTTCACTCGGAAAGCTATCATCGAATTTAACCAAAACTATAAAAAACGATCAGACCTCGAAAAAATATTTTCTGAGAAAATGGTTACAGGCCAAAGAAACCCTGCACAGCCTGTGCTATCCCTATTGCAAGAGAATTAAACCAATCTTGAACGTACATGTAAATCATTACATGGAGAAGTAAAGTAATTATTATGATTGCCCACTGGCGTTTCTTATTAGAAGCAGTTTTGCGTAATGCATATATCAAGTTACCTATAAAGGAGTAATAAACAACGAGTACGACGGCAAACGAAACAGTTCCTAGAACATTGCTGTAAGGCATTGGGGTTAGTTTCTCGATCTGAAATGTGCAAAAATAAGCAACACTGGTAAGAAATAGAAATATTCTTTGGGAAATGCTTTCGTATAAAAGCGTGTCGGAGAGCAACAACACCCCAAGCAAAAAAACACCCACTATAAACCCAAAGACAATCCCTTTGTATCGATCTGCTAATTTAATTCCTTTTTTTCTCACTTTTATTTTGACACTTCCAGGCTATTTTCCGCGGGGGTTCGTTGGATCGGCAATTTTATCGAGCTTCTTCTGAAGATCAGGGGGAAGCACTCCTTTCCCTCTCAATCTATCATTAATATCCCTCAGAATGTCTTCCTTCCGGGACAGAGGAGTTTTCTTGTCTCTGAGTTCATCAAATTCGGAAGGAGTCATCTCTTTCCGAGCTTCACGTGCTGTTTGTTTTCGCTCCGCTTCGGTAAATTCTTTGTTGACGTCAGCGTTTGAAAATTCTTTGTTCAGGCTGCTTTCAACGAGGAAGTTTAATTTCCAATCGTCTATTAATCCAAAGGGATCGATGAGATTAATAGGGTTGTTTTTTACATATCGATAGAAATTATTTCCACCCCCCAACCCAAGCGGATCCTTGCTCATGAATCGGCCGAGGGAGGGTTGGTAGGTGCGGGCGCGGTAGTAGTAATGACTGGTTTCGGGATCAATCTCACGGCCGGTAAAAAGGAAACGGGACAAGGGGCTGGGGGCAAGGGGTGAGCCGAAAGCATCATAAGTGACAGAGTCGGTAATTGTTTGACTTGAATTGGTAAGCTTCCTAAGCGATCCTAAGTGATCATTTAATCTGTACTCTGTCTGATTGAGTTTTCTCTCCGAGATTAAGTCATCGATGAAAAGGGTGTGGGTGTAGGAGGCGGTGATGTTATTTGCGGCATCGGTTTCATAGAGGGTGTTGCTTCCGTCGTGGAAGAAGCGGGTTTCTGCGCCTTGCGTGTATTTGGCAACTCTTTCTCCGTCCCCGTTGTAGGTGTAGGTGGCGTAGGCATTGGTGTTTGTCTCTATCTGCCATGTGTTGTCTTGAAAGGCATAGAGCCAGTAGGAAGCGGAGGGATTTAAAAGTGTCGGGTAATATTCGTAGGTGTTTAATGCATTGTTCCAGCCTGTGAGAAAGTCGTAGTCCATGCCTACGGTGAGGTTGTTTAAGGCTTCGGCAAAAGGAATGGGTGTTTCAGAAGGAGTGCCCAAGAAATTCCAGCCCTGTTTAACAGCTAAGAGCTTACCCGGATGGGTGAGGTTAGAAAGCGTGAGGTCTATTCCTAAGGGATGGGTGATAAAGATTTCGTAGCCTCTTCCGTATTCCAGGGTATCGAATTGATTGAATTTGGGGTTGGCGATGTAATGGCTAAAGG
>JACQQS010000056.1 GCA_016206925.1 Candidatus Omnitrophota bacterium | reverse complement strand
GCTCTTTTATTTTTTTCTTTTAACTTTTTCACTTTGCCTTTTAAATTTGCCTAGCCGGCCTGGCTTACGATGGTTTCCATTTTCAGCAGGTCCATGATTTCTTCGATGGTATGCCTTTGACGTTTGAGATCTTTGACGCGCTCGTAGCGCTCGCGGATTTCCTCGAGATGATAAAGGTGTTGGCCGTTTGGGGTCTTGCGTGCGATGGGAAAGAGGCCGACTTTGGTGTAGTACTTTACCGTAGGCCAGGGAATATTCAGGGTTTTTGCCAATTGTCCTTTCCGTACAAAAACGACCATAACCAGCCTCCTCATAGACAGGAACCAGGAACAAGGAACAGATAAGTCCGGATCGTCGACTATGAAAAGTATCGGCCGGCAGTTTGAAATATTAAGTGGGAATTTACGCGGCTACGCTTTTAGGTTTTTCTTGACGTAGGCTTCGATGAGCATCAAATTTCTTTTGGAGATGCGCTCGAATTCGATGCCGAGACGGTAATCGCCCCGGCCGGGGGCCATGCGGCCGTTCTTGACGACGCCCACAAAGCCGATTGCGCCGGTTTGACCGGATCCGAACGCTACCCGGGAAATTTTTGCGTTTACCCTCACGTTTTTAGGCAGGAATACCGGACAGTAAATGCCGGCACCGAGCGTGCTGATATCGATTGTTTCTCCCTGAACTACTTCGGCGATAAGAGAAACCTGCATTCGCATCCGCCGAGAAATTTTCATGCGCAATTTGGCAATAAAAGGTACGCGCGGAACGCGCCGCGATTCCATGCTGCTTTTTTTTGGAGTCGGTATTTCCATGGTCGCGATATTATCTCACAATCCATCCCATGAATCGGGTTCTTTCATCACAAATCCGTCAAATCCTTCCGGCAACGGATCGGGAAACGAGGCCGGGCTGTATGTGATTGTAGCGCGTCGGATGTCATCGCCGAGATATCGATCGGCTACCACGCTTCCGGTAATTGTACAATTGTTTAAAGCAATTCGCCCGTTATTTCCTGTGTCAAAAGAATAAACCAATCCTGTTACCGAAGCGCCCGAGATGATTTGTAAATTCGGATTGTTTCGACCCATTGAAAGCACCGAGCCGTTCACCGTACTTCCGGTCGCCGTTATGATAATTTGATTATTTGTGTTTGAGTCTGCGCGCCAGATAAAAAGAACGCTGGCCTGATCCACATCTGAGCCGGCTCGAATTTGGATACGTCTTCTCGCGTATATATGTGCGCCGTGTATCTGAGTATTGGCTCCAATAATGTCTACCAACTGCCCTGTATTGCCGCCGGGCGTAGCCGCGCTGTTTCCGGCTCGAGAATACAATCGGCAGACACCCGGTCCTAACGCTTCTTTATTTAAAGTAACAGGCACCGTAGTTCCGACAGTGAGATTTCTTCCGGCCAGAAAGCGAATGTCTCCGCCCGCAGGAGTAACCGTTAATGATCCGGCTGCGCCGGTATGCAAATTCAGATTTTGCCGTGCCACGATGGTTCCGGTTCCGGAAATGGTGATAGCCCCGCTCGTGGTGAAATTGCAGGATGTGATCGTGTTGCCGGTCAGTGTTAGGTTAACGCTTTGAGTGGTTGTCCCGGCGCACGTAGATGAACCGATGGTGGTGTCGTAAGAGTCCATTAAGCTGGTGTATGGAGTGGTTGAAATGACTGGCATAGTCAAAAGCGGCGGAGGAACGCTTTTTGCGCTGCACGATCCTGAGCATCCGGTAACCAGTGCGCTGTTAGGAACGTAAATAATACCGTTGTGCGTACTGCCTGCTCTGAGGTTAACATCCGAACCTCTGAACCAGGAGTCGCCGGTTATTACACATGTGTTGCCAACAACATCGGGAATATCAAACTGAACTCCGGTATTCGAACCTTCAAATAGCGCGAATTGGAAAGCCGGGGGAAGTTTGCGGGCGGTCACCGTCATTCTGCGGCGGACAGTTAAGCCTTCCGGATTGATCACGCGCCCTGTGGAGGTGAAAATAATTCTGGTTGGAATTCTACTCGCCACGCTAATGTCAAAAAACCCTGTTCCAAGAGCGTTATTGGTCAAAGCAGCCTCGTTCGTTGTCCAGTCTGGATCGCCTTGAATCTGTTCTAAATACCATTCTTTTCCGGCGTGGGCTGCGGCAAGCGCTTGAGCACTTTGAACAACGTTCGCGCCGCCGATATTGCCCGTTCCTACGAGGGAAGACGACACGACTGCGGCCATGCCGATGAAGAGAAGGAGCACGATAATGGCAATGAGCGACATGCCGGAAATCGTGCGTAGGGGCACGGCGTGCCGTGCCCCTGCCTTAAAAAAACAAGTACGATTCATGCCTGAGGTTCCTGGGTCTTACCGTTGTTTGTGCAGTTACGGTATGCGTTCCATCCTGTAATGTGATTCGGAATTCGATTCGACGAATTTTTCTTCTCGTGGCAGCGTCAAGAGGAAGCGGTGTTAAAGCAGGAGCCGGATTAGTATCTGTGAGGTCGGGATCTTCTCCATAATAGGTAATAACCAAACCAGGAACACCATTTAATAATAGATCAGCCAATTCGTTTATAGATGCCGGACTGCTCTGCTGGCGCTCTAGTACGGTACCGTTACGTCGGTAAGTGATCGTGATGTCATTGCGGTCAATAAAAGAGAACTCACTGGCATCCGCAATTAAAATACTTTGATCATTTTTCAAGCGGCGCACCTCGCGCGAAATCCAGCTCAAAGCAACTTCGGCACTTTCCTGCAGATTGGCTTGCCGCGTGAGTAGTCCAAGCGTGTCCAACATGACGAAAGAAAACGAGGCAGAAAGTCCGAGGAGCAGACCCAGTATCACAATAACGATAACCAGTTCGATTAATGTAAAGCCGCGAATTGTGGTCACGCGCATGCCACCGCAGCGCCGCAAGCGACGGGCGCTCCTCCGCGATTGGTAACAATGGTTCGTAACATAACGCTTCCAATGGTGGAATTTGTTACGGTGACATCGACCATCTTGTAATTTTGCATGGTAGGATCCGGTGTAGCGAGCGGTGGATTAGGAACGGCAGCTACCGTAATTTTCCGGCTGTAGCCGTCAAATGGCGCAGCATAGGCATTGTTCGTACAGGAACAGACAAATGAAAACCGCGTGCCCGTGACTTTCTCTACTTCCTGCTCAGCCAGCTCAGTGGCCGTTTGCATGATGAGGGGATGAATGGTATTTTGCGTGACGGATGCGAGCGCCGTGAGCAGCGCGCCGATGGCAATTGAAACGACGACGATAATGATGACGAGTTCAATGAGCGTAAAACCGCTTCGCGACACGTTCATGTGATTTCTACTTTGCCGGTGTTCGGAGTAATGACAAGGTTACGGTTAGCGTTCAGCTGAATCGTAGCGTTTCCCGCCAGCGCCGTCCCGTTCTGATCAAACGGCGATCCGGTCTCATCGAAAATAATCTTATTTCCCGAATTGGCAGGATCCCAAGTTATCCCGTTAATGGTGACGCCCTCGTAATCACCTGTGTTTAAAGTTACGTTGAAATTTTGGCGCGAGATGGGATCAAGCGCAGCATTCCAGGTAGCCGGCGGATTTTCGTATTCAACGGCATATGTATTGGCCGGCGCCGAGTTAAATGTGATCCGGGTGCGCAGTTGAAGCGCCATGGCCAGCTGCTGTGTGTAGCGGATGTCGGATTGAATTTTACGTGCCGTGTAGTGGGCTCGAGCGACAGGGAAATCAAGAAAGTCGGTATTGACCGCTACGGCAATAATGGAAATAACCGCGATTACGATGAGGAGTTCAATGAGCGTAAAAGAGTAACGAGTAACAAGTAACGGGTAACGACGGAAAGACGGTGAGAACCGCATTTCAACAAGTGGTGAAAGGTAAGTAGTAGGGGGTAAGAAAAAAAGGACAGTCGCAAATCCTAAATCGTAGGTAGGAAGGAAAGCTGTATTTAAATCTTCTCTTTAGCATGTTTGCTCATCTCTCATCCTTCTTTCGTCCTTCTTTATCTCTTGGTCCCTGCCCCTTCACCCTTTACAGCAATTCTTCTCCCTGTCCGCTTTTGGTGTTGGCGTAAAAGCCGCCGGTAACGGAATCATAAGCCCATGCGCCGTCCGTCCCTGTCGGGTTTGGTCTTCCTACCGTCAGAACAACCGCATCTTTATCGGGGCCTGTGCTGAACGGATTGGGAGGCAGATCCCCGGTTTCGAGTACGGAGCTTCCGGTATTGAAAGGATTGTCTTGCACATCTTCCAAGGTGGGGAAAGAATTCCGACCCTGAATAATCTCCTTAGCGTGGACGATCATGACGGCGGATCGCACGTTGCCGAGAATCCCTTTTGTCGTGCTGAGCTTAGCTTCGTTTACCAGGTTGATGTATCGGGGAATAGCGATAGCCGCAAGGATTCCGATGATGGTGAGAACGATGGTGAGTTCGATTAAAGTAAACGATGATGTCGAGGGAGCTTTGTTACGAGCACGAGCAGGGGAGGTTACGCTGGAATGCATTGAGATCCGTCTAATCTCGTAATCTCGAAAACAGTTCTGAACGGGACAGTTTTGCTTTCTACAAATCTCAAAACCGTCCCTTTCAGAACTGTTTTCGGTGTTCGGTGTTTATGCGAATGTACCGATTGATGAAGTGTAGGTGTAAGCCCCGCCGTTCGGTCCTGTATAAGCCGCTGCGCCTGTTTTCGCCCATCCGCTGTCGCGAATACCACCAGGTATTACCGCATCGAAACAAAAAGGAGCGGCAGCAATTGTGCTGCAATCGGCAACCGGAGTCAATGTGGAGTCATCCAACGTTGGAGGATAGACGTTCACCCCGGTTGATCCGCCGATTGCCCTTTTCGCAATTTGAGTAGCAATGCCTGCGCGGACCCCGCCGACTACGCCCTGCTCTCCCGCCTTCTTCGCCCGTGGCGCGAGATCGACATATTCGGGAATGGCAATGACGGCGAGAAAACCGAGAACCACGATGACCATGATTAATTCAATGAGGGTAAAACCTTGAGAATTCTTTAGGCTGGATTTCATTGTCTTCATCCCTGTCCCTTTCCTGGTATTAATTTTCCGAAAACCTGCGATATCAATATCATCAATGAGTAGTCCGTTACAAATATTACGGCAAACACTCCCGTTCCCTGAAGTGCTTACCTTAAATGATAGTTACAAAGAACAAGAAACGTGCCCACTCAAACTTAATTGAATAATACCACATGGTTTTCCGCTCGCCAAGTCATCGCATTGAGTCATTTGCTAAGTCTTTAATTTGCTACCTCTTAAGCACGGAGATAAGCCTCCACATGGGAAGGAAAATGGCCAGCGCGAACATCAAAACCATGCCGCCTAATAATATCGTGAGGATCGGCTCTATCAGAGTTGTCAAATTCTTTGTCGTATACTTAATCTGTTGGTCGTAATGCGATGAAATATCTCGAAGGTGCTGATCCAGATTTCCGGTTTGTTCACCGCTCGCAATCATTTCAATCACGAGCGGCGGGAAAATCGGACTTCTTTGCATGGCCTGTGCGATTTGCTCTCCGGATAAAATTCCTTCCCGCACTTTCAATAGCGCACGGCTTACAATAACATTTCCCACGATTTTGGACGCGATGACGAACGATTCGGTAATGGGCACGCCGCTTGCATAAAGCGTCTCAAGCGTGCTGGAAAATCTCGAAATTTCAATTTTAAGGAAAAGCGGACCGAAGACCGGCCATCTCAAATTCAACGTATCTTTCATGAATCGCCCCGGTGGTGTGCGAACGTACCAGATCAGCGCGGCAATGGCGAGTGCGGTTGATAGTAAAATGGGGATCCAGAACGTATGAACAAACTTCCCCAGATTCATAAGCAGTACCGTCGGTAGGGGCAGATCGGCGTTTAGCCTCGAGTAGAAGTCGGCAAAACGGGGAAGTACAAAATTGACAATGATGAGAAAAGCGGCAAAAAGCACGCAGATGACGATGAGCGGATAGCGCGTGGCCGCCGTGATGCTTGCTTTTGTTTCAATTTGATTTTCCAGGAGTGTTCCGAGACGCTTTAAAACCTCCGGCAGTTGTCCGGAGGATTCGCCGGCCACTACACTGCTTACGTAGACATCGGAGAAAACCTTCGGATGTTTCTTAAACGCTTCGGAAAGTTTCAACCCCGTTTCTACATCCGAGGCCATGGCTTGAATGGTTTTTTTAAGGCCCGCATTCTCTGCCTGATTGGCCAAGGCGCGGAGTCCGGAGAGAATGGGCATGCCTGACCGGACAATACTCTCTAGTTCACGTGTAAACATGAGCATGTCCGTGTCGCCGATTTTTCCGCCCAAAAACGAGGTGGGTGTAGAGCGTGCATACTTTTTTCCGTCATTCCCGCGTAAGCGGGAATCCAGTGTATTTCTGGGCCCCCGCTTTTCCGCCAAAGGCGGACCCGCCCGCCAAATGCCTTTTGGCGGGCGCGGGGGCGACATATCTGTGGCATCTTTACCTGATTCTTTTCGAAACGGTTGGACGGCAAGGGGCGTGTAACCGATTGTTCGTAAGCCGCTCAAGAGCTTTTCCTTGTTTTCGGCCTCTTGAACGCCGCTGATGATTTGACCTTGCCGGTCACGGACTTTGTAACGGAATGTAGGCACGGGTGCTACACGGCTCTAACGACTTCGTCGAGAGTTGTGACGCCTTCTTTGATCTTTCGAAATCCGTCTTCGGCCAGCGTTTCCATCCCCTCTTCGCGGGCGGCTTTTACCAGTGCAGAGGTCGACGCCTTTTCTACGATGAGCGCCTGCAGTTTCTCCGAAACACGCAGAAGTTCAAATATTCCGACGCGGCCCTTGTAGCCGGTTTTCCGGCAGCGCGGACAGCCGCGCCCCTTGTAAAATTTGACGGAAGTTTTGCTCTTTCCGGCGTCGGGCGAAAGAGATTCAAGCAGGCTCGTGTCCGGCGAAGTATCCATTTCCTTGCAGTTATCGCAAATTCGCCGCACAAGGCGCTGGGCCAGAACACCGATTAAAGAGGATGCAATCAGAAAAGGTTCCACTTGCATTTCCACCAGCCGGGAGACTGCCCCCACGGCGTTGTTGGTGTGTAACGTGCTAAACACAAGATGGCCGGTTGACGCGGCCTGAATGGCAATGCTCGCGGTTTCGGCGTCGCGAATTTCACCCACCATAATAACGTCGGGGTCCTGGCGGACAATGGAACGCAGTCCGTTTGCAAAGGTCAGATTTGCTTTCGGATTGACCTGGATTTGCCGGATGAGGGACAATTTGTATTCGACCGGATCTTCGATCGTGACAATATTTCGTTCGACGGAATTGATCGTGCTGAGTGCCGCATATAGCGTGGTCGTCTTACCGCTGCCGGTTGGCCCGGCTTCAAGGAGCATTCCGTAAGGCCGTCTCACCAGTTCTTCGAATCGCTTGCGCGTGTTGTCCGAAAACCCAAGCTGCTTTAAATCCAGGAGTGTTTTGTTCGTATCGAGTAAACGGAGAACTACATTTTCGCCGTGAATGGTGGGAATTACGGAAACGCGGATATCAATGCTCTTCCCCTTTACGTTCGCTTTCATGCGGCCGTCCTGGGCAACGCGGGTTTCTGCGATATTTAAATTGGCCTGCACTTTGATGCGCGAAATGATCGAGGATTCATAACTTTTGGAAGGCGAGGGAACTTCGTGCAGTACGCCGTCGATCCGGTAGCGGATACGAAGTTCCCGTTCATCCGGTTCGATATGAATATCACTCGCGCCGTCATTGACGGCCTGCTCAACAATGAGATTCACCAGCTTAACGATGGGCTGGTCGGAAGAAGTAATATCAATGACCGATTCCTCAGCACCCGCGAGGCGGTTTTGTGTAACGCGGCTTTGGTCTTCCGCATCGAGCGATGCGATCAGCTTTGAAATGGTCCCCGAAGCGCCGTAATAATTGGCCAGCGCTTCGGTAATATCCTCTGCCGCCGCCAGGCAGACCTCTACATCGCGTTTGGATTCATGCCGTAGCTTGTCTATGGCCGTTAGATTGGTCGGATCTTCCATGGCGACCGTGAGCGTGCCTTCGATATCAAATAGGGGAACAGCCCGGTATTTGTATGCGGATTCCTGCGAAATCAGTTTCAGGCAGGCAGGGGAAGCCGCGTAGGAAGCAATATCAACAAACGGTATGCCGGTGGATTGAGCGAGCGCGTTAAAAACATTCTTTTTGGAAGCAATGTTCAGTTGAATGACGGCATCGGTAAGAGAGACGTTATTTTTTTTTGCATAAGCTTCGGCCTGTAGTTTTTGCTGTGAATTAACGATTCCCGAATCGGTCAGAATTTTTGCTGTATTCATGTCCCTATTATCGGCTAACTCGTGATTTTGACAAAATGTCGTTGCGAGGAGGCCGAAGGCCGACGATCGCGTAGGCGGGGCGTCTCGCCCCGCAGAACTAATCCGGGGCAGGATGCCCCGGCTACGTTCTTACGCGGGCTCGCAGGTTATGACGTCCATACAATTATCGCATTAGCATGAACATTCGAAAAGATCCGCCGCTAAAAACGGGTTTATAAGAACTTATTGGGTTTGAAACATAGGACGTGTAAACACCGTTCTGTGGTGATAATATTTCGCAAATGCCAACCACCCGCAAAAAAAACAATCCTGCCGTTCCCAGAATCTTTTCGGGGATATTTCTGGCCTTCCTCGCCATCCTCTGTGTTCTTATGATTATCGAGGGAGTTTTCCGCTTAACGAGGCCGCCGCACGGTGAACTGCAGATGGGTTTTGTGGATTCGATTCATCATCACAAGCTCAAGGCCGGCCAGGTGTTTCCAAACGGTTTCGACACAACCGCGCGCATTAATAATTTAGGCTACCGGGGCGAGGACTTTAATGTTGAAAAATTGCCCGGCGTGAAGCGGGTCCTTTTCCTGGGCGATTCGTTTACGTACGGATCGGGTGTTAATGATGGCGAGACATTTTCCACCCTGCTCGGAAATTATTTTAAAAAGCACAACTTCAATATCGAGGTTATCAATGGCGGCTTTGCGAGCTATTCACCCATTCTCCATTATTTGAGAACGCGTGACGATCACATTCACCTCATGCCGGACCACGTGTTTTTGTTTTATGATTTGACGGATCTCCAAGATGATTTTAATTACGAAAAAAATGCCGTTTATGACAAGAAAACCGGCAATCTCATCGGCTGTAATCCAATGTACGTTAACGGCCGGCTCAGTCTGTGGAAGGTTTTTGTAGCGAAGAGTTATTTCGGCCGCTACATTCACAATAAAGCCGTGCGCACATTCGAAAAAATAGAGATGCTCGGATTTTGGGAATATCTGAGGCTAAAGCTTCAGGGCAAGCGCGCCAAAGCCGCTATTGTAAATCTCGAGCGCTCCGGGAACATTAAGGGGGATTTGCTGAAATATGACCGTTACATCATGATCCGCGACCCGTCGCGGCTTCCGCTTTTTGTGAAGCATTGGCAGAGAAGCGCGCATTATTTGCTTTTGCTGAGGGATTTTCTTGCTGAGAGAAACATTTCTTTCACGCTCGTGCTTTATCCGCACGGCGCCCAGGTCAGCGCCGATCAATGGCGCACCGGAAAAGTCATGTGGGGCTTTGAGCAGGACAAGGTTTATGATGATCCCTATGCCTGGAACCATATTAAGGAATGGGCGGGGCGGGAAAACATCGATTTAATTGATCTCCTGCCGTTTTTCAAAAGTCACGGAGATGAAGAACTTTATTTCGATGCCGACGTGCACATGACGCCGCGCGGAAATCAGATTTTTGCCGAAGGTTTGCTTGCAGCAGAAGCATTCCGAAAATCGTTGGATTTAAACAGGGTTGCAAATGTCGCCCCCGCGCCGTTTGTTCAAGCGCCGGTCGGGCGCTTGGTCCGACGGCACCGTGCGGTCGGCGCGGCGAAAGCGGGGGCCCAGTCCTCTGGATTCCCGCTTACGCGGGAATGACGGAGATACTTTATTACATGGTTCAGCCTTCTCTCACACAATTTCTCCTTTATTTTCTTTATCTCGGCACATTTGGCTTTGGCGGGCCGATCGCGCTCGCCGGTTACATGCAAAAAGATCTTGTTGAAAAACGCAAATGGATTTCCAAAGAGGATTATCTCGACGGGCTTGCGTTGGCCCAGCTTGCGCCGGGGCCGCTTGCCGCGCAGCTGGCGATGTATCTGGGTTATGTCCGTGCGGGCGTTTTAGGTGCAACGCTTGTTTCGCTGGTATTCATCTTACCTTCGTTCTTCATGGTGCTTGCCATTTCCTGGTCTTATGTTCAATTTGGCGGCCTGCCTTGGATGCAAGCACTCTTCTACGGAATTGGTGCGGCGGTCATCGGAATTATTGCGCAGTCGGCTTACAAGCTGACCAAGATGACACTCGGAAAAGACATTGCGCTATGGATCATTTATTTGATTCTCATGATATCCACAGCGGTGGCACAGGCAGAAATGGCCGTTCTTTTTCTTGCCGCAGGAATAATTTACATGGTTTTAAAAATGAAGGGCGGCACCGCCAAAGGGTTAAAGGTATTCACTTCTTTCGCTTGGCTTGGCGGAACTTCGACCGTTGCTTTGGGGATTCCCGTGCCTGCAACGGATTCGAGAATCCTGTTATTCTTCGCAAAGGCCGGCGCGATGGTTTTTGGAAGCGGTCTTGCGATCGTTCCGTTTCTTTATGGCGGTGTTGTGAAGGAATATCACTGGCTGAATGAAAAGCAATTTATGGATGCCGTCGCCGTTGCTATGATCACGCCTGGGCCGGTTGTGATTACCGTAGCGTTCATCGGTTATCTTGTCCGCGGATTGTCGGGAGCAACGCTGGCTGCGGCTGGCGTATTTCTTCCGGTTTATTTATTCGTTGTTATTCCGAGCAAATGGTTCAAGAAACATTCGAAAGATGGCTGGCTGAATGCGTTTGTGAAGGGTGTGACGGCCGCAACAACCGGTGCGATCGCCGGCGCCTGCATCGTGCTCGGTCGGCGGGCCATATTCGATTTTCCTACAGCATTCATTGCTGCGGCCACCCTTTTTCTCTTAATGCGTTTTAAGATTAAAGAGCCCCTTTTAATCGTAATTGCAGGCGTTTCCGGGCTTTTACTATTTCCTCGTTAAAACGCAAAGTACAACGCAAAGTGCTGCGTGAGTGCATGCGTGACTCAATGCGCGTGTGACTCAATGACTCAATGCAGTGACTCAATGCGCGGTGCTTGATTTAAGCCTAAACACCGGGTAAGCTTTGCTATAAGGATGCGGCAGGCCTTCCGTTGGCCTGTACCAGGATTAAGTAGACAAGGATGTACAATGCTATGAGAAGGAACATTCTGACAACTTGTTTTTCCCCCGCTCTATTTCTTTTCCTGTTGCTCGCCTCATTTGCGCACGCAGAAACAACGCTCAAGTTTGAAGGCGCTTCATTTTTTGGAGACAAGGGTGATCAGTCGGGCGAATCGCTCGAATTAAGCGATGGCCGCATTTTTGTTGCCGGCAGCGATGCGGTTTCAAAGCAAAAAGCGCTTTCGGTCAGTTACGTTGCTCCCGCCATAAAGTCGCCATTTCAGAATTTTCTCTGGCAAAGCGCTGCGGGTGTTTCCGAGGAGATTTTCACGGATGTAGCAGTCTCTGGCGAGGGCATTTATTTTTCCGGACAGAGCCGTCCAGACTCAAAACAATCCGGTCCTTTGCTTGCGAAATTCAATCTGAATCAAGAATCGCCGACGGCGAAAACCCCGCTTTGGGCAGCAAAGCCGCAGGTGTTTCCGGCTTATCAGGGCGGCGCCTTCAATGCGGTTGTTACCGCCGAAGAAGGCGGTGCGGTTTCTGTCTACGCAACGGGGTATGCTGCAAGTCAGGGCAAGAACAGAACGGCGCTGCTTGCTAAATTTGACCGCGACGGAAATATTCTTTGGTACAAAAATCTGAGCTCCACGGACCAGCAGCAGCGTGCTTCCGGAATGAGCCTCGTTGCGTTAGACGGCTATATTTACGTTGCGGGATTTACGGGAACCGGAAAGAAGAAAACCGAATTCAGTAGCATTCCCCTCGATCTTACGCTTTGGAAATACGATTCTTCCGGCAAAGAAATTTGGATCAAGCAGGATGCAAATTTCGTGCTGAATCCGTTCGATTACGAAACGAGAGATGGGAGGCTTGAGATCATTGAATACGGCAAGCACCTGTTCGTCGCTATGACAAAGAAAGACGGTAAAAAGTTTAATGCGCACGTGCTCAAATATGATTCCAATGGGACCATTCTTTGGAACTTTTCGTGGGATGGTAAATCGGAAACATCGAATGCCCGGTCATCGGCGGCCGCAAGTTTAGCTGCTTTTAAGGACCGGCTTTTTGTGACAGGCTGGACGGAAGACGGCTCAGGCGATGTTTCCGGAAAGAAAAACGAGGACGCCTTTATTTTGGAAATGGATAAGGAATATGGATTCATTCTCGCAAGTCATGAATACGGCGAGTCGAATCGACAGGAGAGGGCCTTTGGTATTCGCACAGGCGCGACGGATGTTTACGTAACCGGCTTCAGGACGGAGGCCGTCAAGAAAGACAAGAAGCCGGAAAGCGATTTGCTGATCCTCCGGTTCAGCGTGCAGGCACCGTTAAAAGTGAAGATCGATATCCAGCCTGAGGATGGCAAGAATGTAATAAAGCTCGACGTCGAAAAATCCGGAGAAGGCACAAAAGACAAGAAAAAGGAGAAAATCTCGGTCGCCGTTTTTTCAGACAAGAACTTCAATGCCGCGACAGCGGTTAAAACAAAGTCGATCACTTTCGGACGAACGGGCAATGAGCCAAGCTGGGACGGCTGCCAGGTCAAGGATGTAAATAAGGACGGGACGAATGATCTTTTGTGCAAATTCGATCCGCAGTTTAAATTGGTTAAAGATTTGAAAAATCTGTTTCAATTGGGAGATGCGGAAGGTATTTTAAAGGGCGGTACACTGGACAAGAAGCCATTCGTGGGAACGGATATAGTGAAGGTTGAAAAATCGAGCCCGGGGCCGGCCCCAACGCCGACGCCCACTCCGACCCCGGCGCCTACGCCTACACCTACTCCCACTCCAGCACCGACACCTTCGCCAACTCCAGTGCCGACTCCGACACCAACTCCTGGGCCTACACCGACACCTGCGTCGACGCCGATGCCAACGCCCACTCCTACTCCGTTGCCCACGGCTGAGCCGACTCCGTTGCCAACACCGACGCCCGCTCCTACTCCGACACCGGGAGTTCTTGATTCCAGCCCGACACCTACACCGACTCCTGCTCCGACACCAATACCAGCTTCCACACTCGAACCTACACCGGTGCCCACGCCGTTGCCAACGCCAACACCTGCGCCGGCGCCTTCTCCGACAACCACGGTTTTGAGTTCTACGGTGGCGCCAACTCCTACACCGATTTATGTGGCAACGCCTGTTCCAGATCCGACGCTTGCCGCTTCAGAAAGCACAGCGACAATTGCAGAGCAGACCGTGCCTTATTATCCCACGGCACCTGCTTACGTAACGTCTACGACTTCTTCGGCTACTAGTGGACCTACCTATTTATCGAAAGAGAGCGGGATTACAGGCAGTTCAACCGGCACGGCGAAATTGCCAGAGCCGACCTATCCGAGATACGTAGAGTCTTCTACTCAGCAGCCCGTACCTTATAGCCGGCCGCAAGGTGTACTTGGTTCCGGTTCTGCGGCTACTTCTTCCGCTGCCCGTGCATTGGCGGCCAGGGGCATTTATTCCGGAGGTGTTCCGTTAACCGCACGGGGATTTTCCGAGCCTACGTTCTCAGGAAAGCTTTTAAGTTCGCAAGCCGCAGCATCATCTCTAAATCAAGGAGCTATTGAAGCGCCGCGTGAGCTCTCTTCCGGAGAACCGGAACGCCTAGCTGAAGATAAACTCAAGGAATCCGGATCAGGTTTAGGCCAAGCTTACCATGATTTGGGCTACAGGGCGTTTAAGGAGGGGAATTTTACGGAGGCCATCAAAAATTTTGAAGAAGCCGTTCGCCTGGAACCCCAATCTGTCGAGATTCACAATAACTTTGGCCTCGCATTACTCGAGGCCGGCAAACTCACCGAAGCGCGCGACCATTTCACTGAGGCTTTGAAAATTAATCCCGACGACTCCGCCACCAAGCAAAATCTCGACAAAGCTCTTGCGCTTCTTGGCGAATCTGCAGGTACAACCGTCTCAGCACAGTCCGCAAAATAAGCCGTCTTCCAAGCGTATTCCGTATGTTAGTATATAGACCAGTCTCTTTTAAAAAAGGAGTGAACATGATTATTTTGGCTAAATCCTTCGGAATTTTAATTGCCGTTTTAGGATTGATTTTTCTCGTTTATCCCGATCGAGCGAAAAAGATGATGGATTTCTGGAAAGAGGGAAACCGCATTTACGGAGCGGGGGCGATTAGGCTGGCCATCGGCGTCATTCTGCTGTTCGCGTCGCCACAGGCCGCGCAACCATTTACGGCCGCGGTGCTTGGCGTATTAATTCTGGTGACCGGCGTCGTGATTTTTGTGATGGGCCTCGAAGAAGTAAAAAAGCAGATCGCATTCTGGGAAAGCCAGCCGATTTTGGTGCGGCGGATCATGGGAGTTTTTGTCACGCTCTTCGGAATTCTCATCATCTCCATTTAATTTACGCAGGAGCAGAATATTTTCAAAGAATACAACATCGGCGATAAAGCTGTCGACAGCCTGATCGGCGAGCTTGTAGGAGCGGCGGGCATTCCGGAAACTAGAGATTTGCTGCGTGAAATGCTGACTACCGCGGTTAAGCTGGGGCGGGAATCCGGCGACCGGGGGGACCTCAAGCTTGTCAATAACGCCCTGAAGGAATTGCGGTATTCCTTAAAAATATTTTCTCCTTTCAGGTCCGCCAAGAAGGTCGTCATTTTTGGATCGGCGAGGGCAAAGAAAACCTCGGCTGAATACAAGATGGCGGAAGAATTTGCGCGAAAATTGACGGCGAAAGATTACATGGTAGTCACAGGGGGCGGCCCCGGCATTATGGAGGCCGGCAACAAAGGCGCCAAGACGGGCAAAGATTTCGCGTTGAATATCAGGCTTCCTCTCGAGCAGAAAGCAAATCCCAACATCAGCCAAAAAGACCGGATTATCAACTTCAAATATTTTTTTGTCCGGAAGCTGATTTTTGTCAAAGAAACCGATGCAACCGCTTTATTCCCGGGAGGGTTTGGCACGCTCGATGAAGGGTTTGAGGTGCTCACCCTGATCCAAACCGGAAAATCCAAACCCAGACCCGTGGTTTTAATGGAGCCGAAAGGTTCAACCTACTGGACAAAGTGGAAGCGGTTTGTTGACGCCGAGCTAAAGAAGAATGGATTCATCGACAGGGAAGACCTGAGTCTTTTTCATATCTGTAAGACCGCTGATAAGGCCATTCAATACATCAATGATTTTTATAAGGTATACCACTCGATCCGGTTTGTTTCGGGCACGACGGTCATAAGGCTGAATAGAGAAATCTCCGAAAAGACATTTCGGTTGGTCAATACGAAGTTCAAGGATATTCTGACACACGGCAAAATCATTCGTGCCCAACCGGCGCCTATTGAGCTTCACGAAAGAGACTGCCCGGACCTGCCGCGGCTCACGATGAATTTTAATCTGCGCGATTTCGGGCGCCTCTCTGAGATAATCCAGATTATTAACAAGGATTAAACACGAACTCACAATGTTCTGAAAGGAGACGGAAATGAAGAATTTGTGCTGTGAAACGGTCAGAGGGAAAGGCGCGTTTGCACTTTTGGCGTTGAGGCTTGTTGCTGGCACTGCATTCATATGGCATGGCTGGCCAAAAATTCAGAGTGCGTTCAGTTGGATGGGCGCAGGTACACCTTCGTGGCTTCAGGCGCTGGCTGCTTTTGCAGAATTTGCGGGAGGCATAGCGATTCTGATCGGACTTTTGACGCAGCTGGCGGCGCTCGGCATTGCCTGTGTGATGTTTTGCGCTATCTTTTTAGTGCACATTCCCAAGGGCGATCCCTTTGTAGGGCGCGGAGGTTCTTGGGAGCTCGCCGCCGTCTATTTGGCCATAATGATCATGCTTATGCTTTGCGGTGCGGGGGAATTTTCGCTGGATGCGCGGGTATTCGGAAAGCGAAAAGGCGGTTGAAGAAAATAAGAAGTTTTAGAATAAACAATTTTGCCCTATAATTCCGCTGTCTATGGCAACGGCTTCGGCAACGGCAAAAATCTGGTATCTAAAGCAGATCAATCTCTTCAAGGGTATATCGATGGAAGAGATGGAACAGGTGGCCAAGATGGTGGTAGAAAAAACCTTTCGCAGGAAAGAAAAGGTTTATTTGCCAGGCGAGCCGGGGCAAAGCATTTATTTGATCAAAAAGGGCGTTGTGAAAATTTCCAAGATTACGCCCGACGGAAGGGGGTTGACACTTGCCTTTCTCAAGCCCGGGGAGATTTTTGGGGAAAAGGAATCGTGGATGTTTCCGGTAAAGCCATTATGGTTAAAGACTCCCAAGCTCTCAAAACTCTTTCCGCATAGG